>PCAG01000042.1 GCA_002730475.1 Spirochaetales bacterium
CTAATCCGTTAACTGGAATATCTTTAGCAATGATGTTTGCTAGTTTTTCAAAATGTGTTCTTAGCCCTCCAGCTATGGATGACGCATAACTATAGTGAAGGAATAAATCATCTCTATCTATATAGCTTTCATCCGATAATTGAACAAGTGTACAATTACTGCAGAAAATAATGTCAAGTGGATAACGATGTTCTTTGTGTATTTCGGTTGGTTTTAGGAAACTGTTGGCTGGTGGTTGTTTTCTCAATGAGAGAAACTTCGTAGTTTGGTTACTTCCGCAAGATCTACAATTCAAAATTCAGGCACCATTATTTGTGGTGGATTATCTTTTACAATAACTACATCTGCACCATTTGGTACTTGGATTTCTTCCTCAATGATTTTACAGATAATGTCTGAAACTTTCTTAGGGTCTTGTTGATTTTTTGCATCTTTTTCACCAAATAAATCACGTCTCATATCCGTATTAATTCCTCCTGGTGATATAGAGATACATTTGATATTGTTTCCCTCAACTTCTTTAGCTACTGCTTCCGTAATTCCTCTTACGGCGAATTTACTTGAGCAATATGCAGATAATCTCGGGACTGCTCGGCGGCTGCATCTTGATGAAATATTAATGATTATTCCTTTCATTTGAGTTTCCATTATTGGTAAGACATATTTTATTGTGTTAAAAACAGAAAAAACATTGTTCCTAAATACATATTCAAACTCATCAGAAGTCATTTGGTCTATATTCTTAAGCTCCTGAGAAACTGCAGCATTATTGATCAATACATCTATTCCACCATTTTTTTTTGCAGCATTCTGTAAAAGTTTTTTTGCATTAGTAGTGTCACTTATGTCTAGAAAATGGAAATTCCCTTTTTTCTCATCCTGTTTTGAAAGAGAACCTTTTTGCCTAGAACAAGCATCTATGATACTTCCTTTCTCAGAAAGTTGTCTTAATAGACAGAGTCCTAATCCACGGGATGCTCCAGTAAGAACTATTCTTGAATCCTTTAAATTCAAATCAATTTAACTCGAATAATATCTTTATCATAGCGACCATCTAATCGTTTGCTTGTGGTTAATGCCAGAAACACTGATGGTTCTAAGAATTTCATAGCATGTGGCACATTAGTAGCACTAAACACCATTTGTCCAGCTTTAACAATCTCCATTTCAAGGTCTCCATCGCTTGGTTTCTCATAGTATTCCATTTTACCGCTTAACATATATGACCAATGAGAGTCTCTTTGGTGATAGTGATTTGCTCTAATTGCTCCTTTGTTACAGGTTATCAAAACTGCCCCATATATTTTTTCATCTAATATGTTGGTTATTATACCTCTTTCATCTTCAAACGAAGGCTTTACAGCGATTACATTTATCGTCATTTGTTCTGCATCCACTCTAAAGTCATCTGAATTCCATTCTTTAAAGATACCTTTGGATGATATCCCAATTCCTTACTGGCTTTTTCTATTGACAATGCTAGTTTCATACCTTTTTCACCTGGTCTCCATGGTAAATAATTAATTTGAGATTTGCTATTTGTTGTTTCAATTATTAGATCCGTTAATTCTATAATCGAAACTTCTTCACCATAGGAAATATTGTAGATTCCAACAGCATCTTTTTCTGTTGCTAACATTATTGCTTCAACTAGATTTAATATATAATTGAAATCTGTGGCTTGGCTTCCATCACCTTGGATCGATATCTTTTCATTTTTTTGGGCTTGTCTAATAAAAGTAGGGATTACTTGTGTTGGTCTTGAACGTGGACCAAAAATACCTCCACTTCTTAGAATAGTTATTGGTAGACCATATGCATTCGAGTAACTCTGACAAGTAAGATCTGCTGCAGCTTTACTTGCCCCATAAGGGTCTGTTGGTCTTAGAGTTTCTTCCTCTATAATCGGAATTCGGTTTTCCGGTACTTTTCCATAAACATTTTTCGAACTTAAATAAATTAATTTAGTTTTTTGCTTTGACCTTAGAAGTTCAAGCACATGTACTAAACTTAAGATATTAATATCAAATGTATATCGTGGGGATGATATAGCAAGCGGAACATCTGCTTGCGCAGCCAAATAAATAACATAATCAACACTATCAAAATCCTTTTCTTGGAGATCATTCATATTCTTCCACATATAATTTATTTTATCAAGATATGATGCAAGTTTGTTTGAACTTGAGGGTGGCATTAAGTCGGCAACTGTTACCTGTTCACCTTTTCCTATTAGATATTCAACTAAATGGGAACCAACAAAACCTGACCCTCCTGCAATAAAGAAGTGGTGTGTCATGACATTTTTCTCACTTGGCTACCATTTAAGATTTTATATCGTAAAATATTATTTATTTAGTACAATCCTCTATTCTGCAATATTGTAGTTATGCCTAATAGTATTAACATATAAATAAAATAACTCTCATAATAATTAATTGGAGTTATTTTTATACCCATCCTATCCATAAGCATAAGAATAATTAATAAAAAAGTTACTAGAAAAACTGTTTTATGAAAATATTTTTTCTCGGTTTTGAACTCTTTTTGTCCTTTCTTAGATAACAAATCTTTCTATTAATTTGAATACTAAAATATTTAAACATGTCTGAGTATAATTATATTATCCTTATTGGATTTCAATATTTTCTTTAATCCTGTTGAATACTCTGATTCTGCAAAAATATGTTTAGATACATCTAGAATAAGATGTCATATGTAGCATTAAGAGGTGAACTGTTTTTTTCAACTTTAATCGTTCAACTATCATTGAAGTAAGCTTAATACTTATCGTTGGATTAATTTCTTTAACTTGGTTTCGTGGTCTAATTATTAATACTTCTGATTTTGTTTTTGCGTTAGACCGCGAAAGCTATTTTCTAGCAACTCTCTCTATTTGGGATGATCGATATTCTACTGGTTTTTCTAATCCCGAGCAAATACCAAATATGCTTTTTGGATTGTTTTCAATAATTACTCAAAAAATTGGTGTTTCATTATTAAATTATGAAATGTTTCTATTCTATATTTGGTTTGCAGGCTCAGGTGTCTCAGCATATATCTTTACTCGTGTACTAAACTTTGGAATGGTTGCAAGAATTTCATCTTCATTGATATATATGATTAATCCATTTGCATTAGTCTTAATTTGGAGTATCAGTCAAGGACAAGTACAGATTGAATACGCATTATTACCTGCAATTATTGGATTGTTTATCTATGGTATTACAAATAAGAAGAGTTTTCGATATATTGCATGTCTCCAATTATTATGGTTTAGTTTAGGTCTCTTTGGTACGCAGGCAAATGTTCAGTTAACTCTTGTTTACTGGATTATAATATTCATCATTTTCATTTTTTATAGTTTACATAAAATATCAAAACATGATCTCTCCAGTTTTTTCCATGGAACAAAGTTCTTGGCCTTTTCAATAATAATTTTTGGTATGCTGAATTTCTACTGGCTTATTCCCACTATACTACACTTGCCACAATATTTTCAACATTATACTGGGATGGCTGAAACTGCATTTATTCCAAATATTGATGTATATAGACAAAATTCTGTTTTCATAAGTGGTGCAATACGCCTTATGGGTTATTGGGCTTTTGATGGTGCTTGGGAAGGAGGTGAATATTATTCATTTGCTTCAATATATGCTAGCAATATTATGATAATGATTAGTTTTATTATTCCTACCATAGTTATTTTTGGTATTCGAAAACTCAAATCAGTATCTTTATTACTAATTCCACTTTACATTTCAGGTTTATTTCTGATTAAGGGAGTGAATCCCCCATTTGGTTGGATAAATGAATATGTTTTCATTAATTTTCCACTTGTTCAAACAAGCCGTAATGCAATACTTACTTGGGGTCTTTTAACCACACTTTGTACATCTTTATTATTTGGATTAGGAGTAGGATCAATTAATCAGTGGCTATCTAAACATTCCAAAACAATTAAATTACCTCATGCAAATATTTTTGGTGTTTCTCTTATTTTGTTTTTAGTTATCGGTGTATTAGGGTTTCCCTTCTTTACTGGTGATGTTATTCATAGTCCCACTAATGATATTACTTCAACAGACGTAAGAATTGATGTTCCTGAATATTATGACGATTTTAAAAATTTTATTGATTCTGAACAAGGAGATTTTAGAATTCTAGCTCTTCCTCTACACAAAGCTGGAAATGTATTCTTAAATTGGACTCATGGATATATTGGACCTGATCCAATCTTTTGGTTTTCAGATAAACCTATTGTTTATTGGAATAATCTTTCGCCAATGTTTAAACTATTAGGTGAGAGTTTTGGAGATAAACCAATTAATAAACAAAATGTTGCTGACATCTTGTCGATGTTAAATATAAAATACATTGTTGTTCATGAGGATACAGAATGGAGGCTAGTAGATGCTTATAAATCTCAATTCTATTTCTCTAATCTTGAAATCATAAATGATGTATTAGACGCACCAAACATAGAATTTCATCATCGAATAGGAAAGTTAGCAATCTATGAAAACACAAAAAATACCTCAAAAATTTTTGCGGCTAATAGTCTCGTAAGTTTAGAAAGTGAGTTTGATTCTGTTAAAGATATTTTACAATTGAATATTTTGAAACCTAATTCGATCATATTTTCTGAGAATCAAGAGATAAATGAATTAATGATTCAAAATAATTCATTGTTTCAAGTAAAAGAATTGAGTATAAATGGAACATTTTTTTTCACCCCAAACGAAGCAATTAATGATATCCACTACAGCTTACCTGATGTTAATACGATTATTATCGACGGAAATCTAGTTAAATTATCTGAACAAGGTGACAACCTTTTGCAATCATCAAATGTTTTTATTTGGTCATCTAATAATACTTCTAAAGATTCTCTTACTAGGGCTGGTACATTTTATAATTGGACCATAGATCTTTCATCGGTAGGAGGTCGAAACATTAACTTTGAGTTAGAATCACAAAATGTATCTCCGAGGATCATTGATATCATGATTGATGGTGATGATTCAAAAAGTCCAATAACATTTCTATTATACGACAGCTTTGGCCAGTATATTGCTTGGAATCGCATAATGGATTGGAATGGTACAGAGAAAATTTCTCTTTCATTATTATCATATGATTATTCTTCAAATATCCCTTCTACTTTTCAGAATAAAAGTGTTGATTTGCTTTCAATGTATTATTATCCAAAGAATATAATTGGTAATATTACAAACATAATTAATCCCTCTATATTGATCAATATATCTTCCAGTAATAGTTGGCCAGTAGTAAAAAATGTATCTCTGGATGGAGGCCGTCATTTTATACAATTCCCAGAACATCAATCAGGTTTTGGGGAAATACTAATTGCTTCTACAAAGGAACCTATAGTACCATATATTAATTATTCTAAACTTTCACCAAATGAATATCATATTACTGTAAATAATGCGTCTAGTCCTTTTTATCTTTACTTTAGTGAAACTTTTGACCAGGACTGGAAAGTTTATGATGAAACTCTACCATTCCTACGAATATTTTCAAAATCAATTGTTTCAGATGAAAACCATTTTTTAGTAAATGGATTTGCAAATGCTTGGTTTATCAATGAGACAGGAACATTTTCGTTTACTCTTTACCATTTCCCACAAGCAATTTATGAGGTTTCTTTGACTTTGACTATTATCACTGTTTTATTAATGGGAATAATTGTATTTATTACTCTAAAAAAATACTTTCAGACTTTACTAATTTTCAAGAAATAAAAATAATATTCATTTTTTCGAAAACGTGGCTCAGCTTAATTCATTCTTCTTGAATATTGTGTTTATTATATCTTGAAATACAATTATTCTCTAAATCTCGGGTATTTGATTAGAATTGCCCGAACAATTACCGCAACTACAGCGAGTGCTACAAGCGAGAGCATCAACAGATCTTCAAGGTTGGATGTTATGTTTATGGAGAATTCAGGCGTAGTGGATATTATTGAATCCGTTGTTGATGTTGTACTCGTTGAGCTAACCGCAGTTAAATTGGTATAGATGAAATTTGTAGTCTGAAAGATTATTGCAGCAGAAGCACTCGGTCTGATGTTTATGGTGTATTGTCCACTATCCCAACTAGCGGTGTCGCCAATGACAACTGTATGAGAAAAAATTCCAATATCAGGGTCTACTGCGCTTGGAGCACTCACGATGGGCTTTCCGTTAGGATCCAAAATTGATAGGAAGACCGTCGCATTCGGTCCAGGTGTTGGCGTAACCTTTCCTGTTATAACTATCGAGTCTGTACCTGCGTACGAGTTCTTGTCTGCATAAATAGTGATGTTTGATGAAGCATGTAGACTATACGTTAATGAGATTGTAGTAGGACCCGTAATTATTCCTGATGTAACACCAGATGCTTGCCACGAAAGTGAACCGCCAGTAACTACCAAAGAATTTGGCATGCTCCATCTTGTCCCATTATCTAAAGTGAACAAACGCGGTATACTCCCAACCACAATTTTGATTGGTGAACCTGATGCTGTAGAAGTCAGTATGGGCTCGAGAACAGGTATTGTGTAATGATTGGATATCTCAAAGCTGGAGAGGACACGGTCATAGATACGAACTTCATCGATTATACCATTAAATGAAAGATTTGGGGCATCAGAACGAGTTGCAATAAATCCAAAGTTGTACGGGTCGGTGTTAAGTACTCTATTTCCCTCAAGATTTCCAGACTGACAAGTTGTATTCACACAAAGCGTTATGTTAGTAGACCCCGAAATGTATGTCACAGCGACAAAGTTCCAAGCATTCTGAGTTAAAGTTAATGTTGAACCCCAATCGTTGTTATTACCCTGAAAATAAACAGAATTATCTTGCATTATCAGAATATTAAAGGTGTCGGAGCTACCATAGCTAAATACACCATAAGCATTAGACTCTTCTGTCGGAAATATCCAGAGCGTTACGCTTCTACTACTATTGCCAGTGGGTAAGTTTATTGTGGTGAAGTTTGCATATTGGTTTGAATTATTAGAGAATCTCAAACAGCTGCCAAACTTACAATTTGCTCCACTCTGCCAATTTGGCGAATTTATCAGAGTTCCAGTATTACCATTCCCGCTGCTATCTATTATGGAAGTGTTAGAACCATCATTTAAGGGCCAATATCCAACCAGACCTGTATCGTCGATGGGATTGATATCCAGCCCAGAGATAGAATATGATACTGAAACTGGCACACCTATAGTATCCAGAGCTAAGAGTGGTCTGACGGTTAGTGATGATAGAATTAGGATGGTTGAAATAACTACAAGCGTCAGACGGAGACGTTTCATACTTCGCAGCTACATTCTCATGCAGAGTTTGCTAAGGTTGTCCCAGCGCCACAAACTGTAGGTGACGATATCATACACATCAAGATGAAA
>PCAG01000043.1 GCA_002730475.1 Spirochaetales bacterium
CTGTCGCCGTGTCGTAACTCCATAAAAGATTATTACGGATTGTATCATGAAAGAGAATACTATCCTGAGGGACGAAACCTGTTTTCTTTCTAAATGAAATGATGTCGTATTCCAACAATGGTATTCCATCAACGGTAATTGTTCCATCACAAGGCTCATAGAACCCTATCAGGAGATCTATCAAGGTTGATTTCCCTGCGCCTGACTCACCAACAAAAGCTACCGTCTTGCCCTGTTCTATAATAGCATTAATATCCTCTAGAACCGGGCTACGATTCTGATAGGAAAAATCAACCCCCTTAAATTCAATTGATTTCTTTAATTGGCTGAAAGGCGACACTCCTGTTTTCTGCTCATCTTGTTTAGCCTGCTCTTTCAAATTGATTACCTGCTCATAGCTTGGGAAAAAACCTACCAATGCGTTATTCTGCGCCGATATGATTCCAATTAAAGGAACACATCTAAGTAATGCATAAACTATTATCGCAACATCAGCTATTGGTACAGTAAGTCCCTCAAGAGATACATAAATAGTCAATAGAATTGCTGCCCAGCCAAAGGGTTCGAATATTTTTGATGTTACTTTATCTAACGCCTGTTTTTTAACCGTTACTTCTCGATGCTGGTCAAAAGCTTTATCAAGTTCCACCATACTTTGCCTCTGGTTTCCATAACCGAGAATAACCTTCGCTAATCCAAAGCTCTCCTGTATCACCTCTGTCATTTTATTTGCGGTCGAAGTGTTCTTCTGTCCAAGCCTGTAATTTATACGCCCCAAAAACAATAGCGGTATTGAGCAAAACAGACTAAGCCCTATAGCAATAAAAGTAACTTTCCATGAAATATAAAAGGGCACAGCGAGATAGAATAGTAAACGAAAGATGTCTGATATCAATCCACCTATTTTACCAAAAGCATCACCAGTAACTCCCATTTCTCGACTAAAAGTATTTAGTAGAGTGCCCTTATTCCCTCGGCTGAAAAAGTGCCAACTGGCATTAAAAAAAGAGCTAAATACATCAGCAAATAAATCTTTTAAAACTGCATATTTTGTTTGAATAATTGCGTATCTGGCGAGAACAACAAATATACTTTGTAAAACAACACACACCAGAAGAATTATCATAAAATTTATTTTAGTAGTAGAAATATCAAAAACTTCCATCAAATTCATAAATATTCTTGTCGCAGAACTAACTTCACTCAGGTTGGGATGGAGAAAAACATCTATTATCGGAGCAATTGCAAATACACTAACCATTTCCAGTAATCCGGCACTTATCATTAAGAAAACATTTAAAGTAAACAGGCCAGGAAATTTCTTAAATAATTCGAGAGTGAAAGTTAGAAGTTTCATATTCATATATTAATCAATCCAATAAGAATTTATTATTTCTCAGGAAGTCAGCGCCAATACGTATTTTCACAATTTTCCCATGAATTTCATTCTTTGGAAAAAATGCCCAGAAACGTTGTTGTAATTCATCATCCTCATCAGTTGTTTGTAGTGTGCCATTCAGACTCTCATACATTTCAAGAACTAAAGAAGATATTTCTTCGGATGTATTTTCTATCCACTCTAAATCAATTTCTTCATAATTCTTTGTTCTTTGAAATTTCCAGGCCCCGGTTTCAACCATTTCTCGAAATGTGATCAATCTCTTTTCTGTCTTATGCCATAATTTCTTAGGAATAAATAGTACATTATGACCAATTGTAGGAACAAAGAAAATAGGAATTTGGTTTGCACACACTAAAGGTCGCCTAAAAATTGCTGGTATTTCAGAAATACCACTTGGACCCGAGTATATAAAGAAATGGCATTTAGCACCAAGAAATATATCAAGAAATTCGGTCCTCTGTTTCGCGGCATAATCAATAATCTTGGGGTTATCTGTATTAAGTGCTTCTTTGACAATCGATCCCATTCTGACACAATAATAACCATGATGTGTTAATTCCTCAACAGCATCGATACAATTGTCAATATTTGTATTCCTGTAATCATGGTGGCTCCAATCTCTATAAGGTTGTACTGAATTAAGATATATAGATTCCCGCGCGTGAAAACAGACGAAGGGAGTATTTGCAGGTATTCCCATCTCACGGAGTAATCTGGTTCCCAAATGTTCCTCATCGGAAGTAAAGGAGAGGTGTACTTTTGTACGTGGAAGTAAGCCATGAATATCTCTGTCTGATGGTATTGGGATCACATGACTCTCACTTCCTGGCAGCCAACGATTGATCATGTCTATTGGACGCGCAAAACGTGAAACCCGCAGTGTGCGATCCCACATTTTCTTAAGTTGGTGATTACAGATCAGTGAACTGTGATAGAAAACATCGAGAGTACGACGATTGTACATACCCATATCACGCTCACACAGGTACAACTCCGTATTGGCTGCAAAATGACCTATCCTATCACTGTTCAATTGTCCAAAGCGCATCACTACCAGTGGTCGCAGCATGCGTATTAAGGGGATAAAAGGTAGAACAACCAACAATTGTAATACAATTAGTATGAACTTATAGCATTTTATTGGCAGAAGAGAGATCCCTTTTTCACGCAACTGCCGAACCTGATGCTGAAAAATGGGAATTAATCTCCCTCTATTCTTTAAGCCTTTGAAATTTGATTTGTAAGCTTTATCTTTTACTCGGTCCACAGATATCATTCATTAACTAATATTAAATGGTTTCTAGACTTATTAAGAAAACCTTTATTATCTAGATAATATTTGATCTACAAAACATTTGATTCTACTCACACTCTTACTAATTTATTAATCTCCGACACTCAATTACGTTTTGGCGCAAAACCCAAAACAACGTAACACCAGATAAGTTTAGAAAAACCTGTATGCGCTGCTTAATCATCTACACTAAAGACGATTACATATAAATCCTTCAAACTTACTGCAATTATATTAACCGAGTGTAGCTGCAGAGAAGATTTGTCCGCTAAAACCCTTCTCGTCTCTGATTAAAGGTTCGATCACACGACGAAACACCCGACTATTGTGCTTGGTAACAAGAATATTTTTCGGTTGTGTCTGGCCTTCTAACCACCGGAACTCCGGAATATCGTGAGGGAATATGTGGGCAAGATATCCCTCACCTTTGCATTCAGTATCCATGTAGTTATAAAAACCCAGTAGGTTTTTCCACTTTCGCTGGCCAAGACGCTCAAGAACACGATAGAAGTAGTCACCCGCACCAACGACAATCCAGCTTTCCTGATCGGCCTTTTTGGCAGCATCAAGAATTACGTTACCCACCTGTTCATAATGGATATCCAAAGTCTTCTTCATGTATTCTACGGCCATCTCATAGTCCACATTATTAAGAAATCCAGTATGCTCTCTGTAACCCTTGAAATCCGGCTTATTGGCCTGGATAAACAAGCAGTAATCGTCTAAGGAGTGGTCAGCTGACAGGTAGCCGTGATCAATACAGTACTTGAACAAAGCAGTTCCCGGCAGGGGAACAAAATAGTGGCATAATACCCTGTAGGGTTTTACCTTACGGACAAAATCCAGAGTCTTCTCATAATCTTCCCGATCCTGGGTTGGCAATCCAAACAGAAGATGTATGCCAAGCCCCATACCATACCTGGCCACCCTCTCAGCCATCTGATAGTGTTGTTCCGCCGTTACTCCTTTGTTCAACAGATTTAGAATTTTGTCTGATACTGACTCAATCCCAATGTTCATATCTTCTACTCCAAGGGCTTTCAGCTCGGAGAGCATTTCATCACTAAGGCGATCTCCACGAGCATGTAAATGATACTCGCAGTCAAGCCCATTCTTCTGAACAATCTGCCTGAAAGTCCTCACCCTCTCCGCGCTCAACGTAAACAAATCGTCTCGAAAAAAGATGTCCTCAACGCCAAAATTACGATGGGCATCAACGATGTTTTGGGCAACGGCTTCAATAGGAAGCTTGATAAAAGGCTTAGTATTTGTGGCACAGAATGTACAGCTCAAGGGACAATCAAGCATCGACAACGTATCAAGCGTTTTGGTCTTCATTATCTGTTTTTTCTGGTCCTCCGAGTAGTAGCAATCATAGTAAGTTGAAATATCCGGATGTCCCTTGCCCATGATGAGCTTACCATTTAATTTCTTGTATCCATCAAGAATATCTTCGAAAACACCCATACCATCGCCACTTACAACTCCATCGAAAAGGCCGGTCTGGAGCAGATCGTCAGGACATATACCAGCATGAATGCCTCCGGCTACGACTTTGACCCCTCGCTCCTTGGCCAGCTTTGCCACCTTAAAGGCAGCTCCTCGATCACAGGTCATGAGGGTCAAAGCCAACAGGTCCGGACAGTCCTTCTCCAGATAACCCATGATCTCTGCCTCGCTGAGATTCTCCGCAAAATAGCACAGGTTAACCTGCCAACCCTTCTTAATAGCCAGGGACGACAGGATAGATGCCGGATATGAAATCCAATCCCCAAAGAAACCGAACATGAGTCTAGGCACTGAGTTAGCCTCATTCTTACATTGTTCAGAAACCATTTCTGGATCTTTTGATCCATTGCTTTGTTGACGGATAGATAAACTATTTCCATTTTCAGTTAACGTTTTTGTTTTCATTTTGTTCCTGTTGCAATAAAAGATTTAAAGAAATATAAAATAGCACATGACTGGCGACTAAAACTTTTCCAGATATACTTAAAATTATTTATCAAAATTTTTCCATACATTTAATCACAATTCCTATTGTTTAGGAATAAATGCCAAGACAAAGTAATACCATGCTAGCTTTGGATGCCCAGTATGAACCATTTCATCATTCATACTAAACGCAATCACACGGCCATAATATTTCTCTACCAGATCAACAAGTTCCTGCTGATCATAAAGTTTTACATGTGCGGCCTTGCTGGGCTCACTTTGATATTCGTAAGAATAACAACTAGGCGTACCAACAATTACCATCCCATCATTACGCAAATGCTTAACCGTCTTTTCCATAAACTTACGTCCTGCATCCTCATCTACATGTTCGATAACATCTAGCGATACGATGGCATCAAATTTTTCATCCACAGAGTAATCAAAGAAATTCACTAATTTGAAATCTACGTTATCACGGCGATTAATTGATCTGGCCTCTTCAACTTCGCGGCTTTTGATTTCTATTCCTGTTACAGAATTACAGTGTTGTCCTAAGAAAGTCGCACCCAACCCCGAACCACTACCGATTTCCAACACTCTATCTTTTGGACGAATCATGCGTGAAACAAACTTATAACGTGCCAACCTTATCAACAGTTGTATGGCATTATTTTGGACAAAATTAGCATATTCTGGAGGAAGGACTATATCCTTGAAATTATTATAAAGATCTGCTGTCAATTTCTCATATTGCTGATCATCATTACTATATTTCTTAATATGCATTTTTCTCTCTTCTCTCTTATAAAATCACCGCAACCAATGACACAGCATCCCTATATAACATTAACCATATATACTGTAACTTGCTGTTCTTCACTAGCCCAAATAAAAAAGCCGCTGAAAATATGAGTCATATATCGTAATGATTTGTTCACTTATATCATTAATATTTAATATTTAAATCAAACGAAGATATTATGCGATAACATTCTTCACTAAGCTAACATATTGCTGGCCCCTTCCAAACGCAATGGCCAGCTTTGAAGCATTTAAAATCTTTGACTCATTCAAATCCTCATCCAATAGCAACATTATCCCTTCACTGATTGCGTCTGATATTCTAACGTCAATTTCAGATGTTATAGTACTTATATTTCGCAACACTTCAACTATCTCTTTAGTGTTTTTTTCATTTAAATCGTGTTCAACACTACCAACAAGATTACGAAAATCATAAGCATATTTAACCAGGTTTCGATTAGACTCAACTGTTCTTACACTTTCTTCCAAGTCATACATCATTAAAACGTGCCGTTTTTCTTGGAATTGGATTGAATTCATCTTAGTCAAATCATAATCAACGTCTTTATACCATGAGTAATCTGTGAACATTGACGGAGAGGTTCCAAGTATCATAAATTGATTACCAAACTCCTCAACACACTCTGCAATGCTCAATATTTTCCCAATAATTGGAGGTGTCAGGAAAATATCTGTCACCCAATCTTCCAATAATCTTGAACTGGATTTTAAGCTTTTTAAATGAGAAGAAAATGCGTTACAGAGTATTTCAACCCTTTTTTCGAACGACTCTATTTTCTTCTTTTGCAAAAGACGGTGACCTATTGTACGTTTTAAAACCTCGAAGAAAAAACTTAAATCATCCATACAAGTGACAACAACAATTCCTCCGGGCTTAACAAGATCCACAATCTTAGAAATAACTTCACTCCTGTTGTATAGAATAGGGATAAATCCTTCTGCAAGGATTACATCATACTTCTTTTCAGTATTAAATTCCTCAATTCTACAGCGGAATAAATTCCACTGCTCTTTCACAACATCGTATTTATCTAATAGCTCACATATTCCTTCCTGACCTTTTGGATTGGGCTCAACAAAATCCACATTGGCTCCCCATTCAAAAAAAACAAGAGAATTATGTCCACTACCAGGCCCAACCTCTAATACCGATTTACCAGAAAAAAGCATATGTGGAAGCCCTAGAGTTCTAAATAATTTCTCTCTACGCGACAAATGCCGATTAAAATCACTAATATCCTGACGAACCGGAGAAATGTTATGCTTGCCATAAAAAGATATACATGTATTTTCTTTTGTATTGTCCATTACTGTTTCCGTAAAGATTTCAAAATTAAAATGATGATCCTATCCTACTCTCAAAAGTATATACTTATACCAAACCGTTGCTCGAAGAAACAATACTTTCAGGAACACGAATATTTCTTACTTGTTGTAAGGCCGGATTACCCATCGTAAAGTGACCAGGTTTTACATTCTGCAGGAGCAGGCTGCCAGCGCCCACAAATGCCCCAGGTCCTACCACCACGTTCTCAACCACCAAACTCCCTGAACCTATAAACGAGCATGCCCCAAGTTGCGCTTTACCAAGAATCGTAACACGCGCTCCTGTCAACACACCACTGCCTAAATGGCTATCGAGCGCACAAAGAGAATATGGAGATAGCATGCTGAATTCACCTATAGCCACACCATTGGCAATCGAACAAAATTGAAATATCTGACATCCATTACCAATTCTCGCTGAAGAATCAACCACCACAGTTGGATGAATTAAAGTAGGAAAACGATTGTATGGTAATCCCAGATTTTTCAAAATTTCCATCCGCTGGATACGTCGTTTGTTATTATTTATTGCCAAAGCAAACACCGTACTTCCGGGGAAATCATGTGCCATCTGCAATGGACCTTTAACCTCGATTCCACAGATATGTGTACCATGTAGTTCTTCATTATCATCCAACAGGGCAATTACCTCGTATACTCCCTTACCGGACGAGTTGATATCCTCAACAAGATGGCACAGTTCCTTAAATGTGGGACCTCCCAAAACAACCATTTTTATCATGCCTGACATGTTATTGCATCTTGATTTCTCAATTTTATCGGTAATTCAGCAAATCGAAATGATCTCTGTGACCAAGCCCTCTGGACTCCTGGCATAAAACACATCCACCTTGTTTCCATTAATTACAATCTGTCCCAATGCAGAAACATCTACTCCTGCTACTCTAACTTTTTCACGTTCCAATGAAGCCGAGTTTGAAATAAGACTGACAACATGAAACCCGGGACTATCAATATCTTCTATGGCCAACTCCTCATTTATGCATTTTTCCAGATAAAGAAAGAAATATTTGCTGGTAAGCCTGCATCGAAATTTTAATCGAGCATACAATTCAGTCTGCACGTCACAATCAAAACCAAAAAGGCTCCAAAAGTGGATCGAGTTATCCAGGTTAGTGCTAGTAAGCATAAATGAGTTAAAACCAAAACCGTCCATTTGTTTTTGATCTGCAACATAAGCAGGGCAACCTAAAAAATCTGCTTTATAGTACTTGTGACCGTTCAATATTCGCGATTCGTTCTCTTTCATGGCCAGGCTATTGTTGGAAGTCCCGCCAGAAAGAATCGGAATGATCATACCTTCCCTCAGAGAATAACTTTCAAATTCGAGTAATTCGACACTAATGCTTCCCGGATATTCCCAGATAGACATTAGTAAATGATTGTTATATTTGGAAGACATTTCCTGTGTAATTTCCATTGGACGTATCTTTTCTGAAAAAAGAAGCTGGTATCCTAATTCCTGCAGACACTCTTTCGCTTGATCCACATTTCCACAAAAACAAATATGAGCAATCTTAAAAACCATTCAATTGCCTCTGATACCAGAATATTTGGAATAGCTATCTACTAAAAGAATCAACTACAACCTTTCATTTAATTTACTCACAAATCTGTGTACCCTGGATTGTAGGTTCATTAGCCTCAAAACAATCACCAACATTCAACTTAGTTTCAAGTATTTCGCCTTTCTTGAATCTTTTGTCATTAATAGTTAAGGAAGTAATGACAAGGTTTTTTTCGCAGCCAGTTTTTACTACGACACACTCATTATCAATATAAACAACTTCTCCTGCATTAACTCCAGGCGATTGGCTACCAACTTTAGCTTTATGTACTTTTAATACACCAACAGGTGAATAGGTATATGGTTCATATGTTGGACTAGATAAAGGTGAGAAATCCGCGGCACGAATAAGCCGTTCAACTTCTTCTGCGGTTTTGTCCCATTCAATCATCCCTGATTCACAGATTTTACTCATGGAGTAAAAGCACCTTTTAGATAAATCCTGGGATATTCTTGGCAGCACTCTTCCCGTACCGATACCTGTCAATACAATATACATTAATTCAAGAGCGGCATCTACTGATCTCATAAGTAGAGACAGCCCTGTTTCCGAAGGTGAAATAGGAAACTCTTTTTTGCAAATGACAGGGCCCGAATCCGTTTTACCCTCGATCCAGTGAATAGTAGATGTAAACGTATGCTCATCATTTCTGATTGCCCATTGATAAGTATACGATCCCGCGTATTCAGGTAATGCACCTGCATGAAAGTTAATACCGCCAATACGGATATTGCGTAAAACATCATTTCCTATAAGATGCTTGTTGTTAAAAGAAATAAGATAATCATAAACCGTTTTCCAGTTGCGTCCTTTCGGTACTCCTTTTTCAATATGTTTTATATCCTCAATAGATAGAAGTGGATGCTTTTCATATCTACGCCTAAAGAAATCCAATTCGTCTGTTGCCACGAAAACTGTTTTTACGTTAATACCTTTCAGAGTTAAAGCAAAATCGATTAGCCTTGCAATGGGAGTCCCGTTTCCTGCAAATGCTATTTGCCTTTCATTCAGATTCTTCATTTCACATGAATCAGCCTTTAACAATATTTTTATCCCTAAAAGCATTCTTACAAATTTCAACAAACTTGCCGAAGGTAGTAAATTCTTCAGGAGCATAATCGTCAAATGGAATCTCTATTCCCAGGGCCTGTTGTACTCGAGCCGCCAGTGTAAGAAAACCCAAGGAATCAAGGATGTTATCGCCAATTAAATTTATATCGTCTTGAAGACCAGCCACATCCCTTTGCGCAGAAAGTTCAAGCACAATAGAAATAATCTTATCAGAGATATCCTCATCTTTATTCATAATTTTTTTTCTTTTGCATCGATCTTGTGCTCCCAACAAACTCGGTAATTACCTTTCGATCAAATTTCCCATTCTGACTTAGCGGAAACTGATCCATAAACAGGATGTCTGAAGGAATCATGTATGATGGAAGTGTCGATTTACAGGTATCAATTGCAATTTCAGCCAAGGAAGAATCCGGCTTCGTCCCAATTACAGCCACGATTTCATCAGCATGTCCACTAATTTGATTCGGGGGCCATGGCACAACAATTACAAAATCAGTCCCTGTTGTCTGTTTCAAAACACCCTCTATCTCAGACAATTCGACACGATGCCCCAAGATCTGAACCTGAAGATCTTTCCGGCCATAATAATAAATGATCCCGTTAGAATCCCTTTCAGCGAGATCTCCTGTGTAATACCACGTTTTATCTGGTTCCCCAGGCAGTAACCGAAAAGCGTCTGCCGTTTTTTCTTGATTGTTGATGTATCCAGAAGCTACTTGACAACCGGAAACGATTAACTCCCCACGATGACCCGATGGCAACTCCTGTCCATCAGTATCTACAATCCTGATTTCCTGCTCTGGAAATGGATGTCCCAAAGGAACTCCCCCATTCCGGCAAAGGTCTGAGGATGTTTCTTGATCCCAGTTATAATAGGTAATATTGACTGTCGCCTCAGTTGGACCATAATAATTTATCACCTGCGAATTGGGAGCAGCTTTTTGCCATTTCTGAGCAATTGTTTTTGGCAATATCTCGCCGCTAAACATTGAATAACGAAGATTCGGAAACCTTCCCTCGTGTAACATATTCAAATTATCCATGAACATTGGTATAGAAGGAACAGAATACCAAACAGTTAGCTTGTGTTCCTGAATAAAGCGGGATGGTGCCATAAGAGACGAAGCAGGTACCACACACAGACATGAACCGGAAAGCCATGCCGTAAAAACATCATGTACACTTGGGTCAAAAGTTAGATCAAAAGCCTGAGATACCCTGTCTTCAGAACAATAGTCGTATTGGGAAAGAATAGATTCCAGGTACGCACAAATATTGCGATGTGTA
>PCAG01000044.1 GCA_002730475.1 Spirochaetales bacterium
TGTTTTTAAAGATATTTCTTCTTTTGCTCGATGAATACAAAGCGTGTCTAAAACTTTTTTTAATTTTGTTTCTTCGTTTATATCGTATGGTGGTTTTTTTTTAAGCGGTATTATTTCTGAAAATGATTGGCCTTTTGGATCATGGTAGTTTTTAATTTTCCATTTCTTTTTAACTGTAGCTAACTCTTTGAGTTCTTCCTCTGTTAGTGGACCTTGTTTATCAGTTTTGTCTTTTTTTTCTGTTGCTGTCTTAGCACAGTATTTTATCCTAACCGCATTCTTATCTAGATCCATGTTTACACTTACGATCTTCTCTCTTCCGTCTTTGTGATTTGCGAATGCCAAGTTGCTGAGGAAAATAAAAAAAATCAAAAAGGATTTGATCAGGACTAAAATTCTTTTGGTCATTTGGTTTATTTTAATTTGATTTTGCCTTTGGTAACGTTTTGCACAATTTCTTTCAAACCTTGAATGAAAACTGGCTCAAGAATGGATGAAGTTTTTTGTAATTCAGCTAAAGAGTCGTCTCCTTCTATCACCTTTTGGTCTTCTTTATTTTTTAAAGCTTTTGATTGTCCATTTCTTAATTCTGCGTTTATTTTTCCTTCTAGGTCTCCTTCAAACTTTTTGGTTAGCTTGACGGGAATTTTAGAATATGCCTGAAGGTATTTTAAAAAAGTTTTAAGTTGATTAATGTCTTTAATTCTCCACTCTAAATCGGGATTAAGTTTTGATACCACTCCAATTTTGGATTTACCGACCACTACATCCTCTCCTAGCACCGTCTCGTATGATCTCTCTTTAATATTTAAATCAGTTGCTCCCTCTCTAGCGACTAAGAGACCGTAGGAAACCTCGTGTTTTGGTGTATTCGTAAATTCTATTGAGATCGAGCTAAAAACTCCAGCAGTTACCTTTTCAATTAATTGTGACAGCCTTTCTTGTTCCTCACTATCTTCAAAAACTATTTTGTAAAGAGTACTTGCTTTTCCTGCCAAACACACCTTGAGTGATTTAGAAGTAGTTTTTTTAAATTGATCATTTGCAATTAAATGATTTAAAACTTGAGCAACATAATAAAGAATACCAGCAAGTGCTAGTTCGGTTAAATTTTTAAGCTCTTTTCCTTTTTCTTTACCGCTGAGAATGTCAAATCTACTTTGAAAAGCCACACCAAACTGAGAACTATTTACCAATAATTCAATACCATTTTTAAGTTTATCTTTATTTGATTTAATTTTCTGTAAATCATCATAACTGCTTAGTAATAGTTCGTCGTTTCCACTTATATCTTTGATTAAAGTTAAGTTGTTAGATAAAAAATCAATTAAAACATCTTTACCTGCTAGTCGGAAAGAATTTCTCCAAATTAAATTTAAGTTTTGCCAAATAGATAAGTCTGATGTTCCGCCGCCAATATCAATTGTAACAACATTTTCGGTAAAGGCAGTTTTTTGCCCTTCGGCAAAATAAAGTGCCGATGAAATGCTTTCGGTTAAGAAATTGCTTTTTTCTTGAGTTTTAAAATTTTCGTCAGCAAGTCCAACATTCACTGCTCTTCTTGTAATTCTTTTAAATGATCTTACTTGGTCTGAAGTATAAGCTTCTGGGTACGAAAAATTAAAGCTTAGATTTTCTCTTTTGACTCCATTAGCAGCGGCCTCTACGGCTGATTGAAGAACAGCTTGGGTTAAAAAGTATTGTACTTTTACTCTGCTTTGGTCAGCATCATCCCATTTTAAATTAAATTTGAGAGGTCTCTTATCATCTGGCAAATCTTGTATAGCGTAAAGAACCTGATCAACGTAGTAAATAAAGTTACTTCTAAATGGATAATTATCAATTGTACTTTCCTTGTAGGATCTTTCTCTCAAAATCGTCATGAAAGGAACGTTAACTAATCTGCTTGGAACAAATTCCTTGTGGGCTTGCATTACCTCTTCTTTTTCTTCCTCTTCTATTCCAGGATCGTAAGGTAAATTAATTCTATTTTTAAAATTTAACTGCTTAGGCGACTCTTTGTTTTCTTTATAATAGATACATGAATTTGTTGTTCCAAAATCAATTCCTATTGACCATTGATTTGATGTTTCTTGAATCTGTTGTGGGTCTGGAAGAAGGATTAGGCCAACATCTACTCTCTTATTATGATCTGTAAATGCTTTTCCTGAAGATTGGGTGGCTACATTACACAAAACAGCCTCTGGTGAAGATTTTAAAGTTCTCAATTCAGTTATTGCTGTTGTTTGTTGAATAGGTATTTCTTTTCCAATAACCTGATGTGATTTAATGCTCGAGTCTAAAAATTTAATTTTTTCTGAAGGTGTAGGCAAACTTTCTAGCTTGTCTCTCATGTCATCAACGGCAAAGATATTTTTAGGCAAAATGTTTACTTGAGCATTTCCATCATAAAAGAAATAATATTGATCCCAATTTTGTATCTTAATGTCTGGCCAAGTACTAAATCCTAACGGAACAGTTCTGTTTTTTACAACATCTTTTGCCTTATAGAATTTCTCTAAAGTATAATTCATAGAACCGCCCGCTTCTGTCTTTAACTCTAAATATAAAGTTGCTTTATAATTGTCTCCTGAAGGACTTACCGTGCAATTAGTTGAAAGCGACTTAGGATCCATAAACATTAGCATGGTACTGTTAACTGGGTAGGCAAATTGTTCGCCATCCTTGTTATGCTCTTTTAACTTTCTGTTATCCCCAGGAAAAACAACCAGCTTTTCTGTAAAAATAGTTTCTGGAGTTAAATATAGAAAACCTTGTGTCTGACATTCTTCTTTTAACTTTCTCGAAAGACCTGGATCTTGTCTTAAAGAATTTAATGAGTAATTATTCCAAACTCTAATATCAGAAAGCGTTTTACCTGCAGACTGGGCAACTTTAAAATCGGCAAATATACCCCCGTTGACCTGATCTTTAAATTCAGGTCTTGTCTCGAGACCACAATCAAATTTTGCTGTTTGCTCAGAAGCACCTACAAATACTTGCGCTAATTTATCATAAATGGGTTGAGCTGGAAGATTAAGATTTGGTCTCACAGTGGTCCAACTTGAAAAGCTTGCTCCTGCATGCTTAGCATCACAAGCAGATTTAAAATCTTGTAAATTACCCATCACTGCATTAAAAATTTCACCGTTAGCTGAACCTGCAGTTTGAATATTATTAATTAAGTTTTCTAAATAGTGAGATAAGACAACATATTGTTCATTTCTCATGTCTCTCGCATTGCACGGATCTATTAAGAAACCATCCTCATACCAAGGAAGCTTTCGTATATCTTTAATTTCCGTGTAATCCCTAGCTGGTGCCAGCATCGTGTAAGGGTTTACTACAGCAATAGCTTCGCCACCAGTAGGTCCTCCATTAACCGCGTTAAATTTTAAAACTCCAATAGCGCTCCAATCCTGTCCTTGAGCCATGGTGTCATTAGGAATAACATCAAATAAAATTTTACCAATATGAGCATAATTATTGGGGTCTGAATCACTACTTAGTGATGTGAAAGGATTGGTGTTAATATCTTTCATGTTTACAACATCAGATGTGAGTTCATAAATGTGTTTGTAGTAGGGAGCTAAAGCTAATAATGCCAAAGTTCCTCTCCATTCTCTAACGATGGAATCTCTTTTATCCAGTAAACCATTTCTTATTATTAGTACTCTCGCCCAAACATCCGGTACTGAAACTATTTCAGAAGCTGAAACAACTTCCTCTCCACCCATTCTTAAACCTTTTGCAAGTTTTTCTAGAAATGTTGCATCTTCGCTCTTCCATTCACCCGAGCTAGATATATTAGGCACCTGGTTCTGTTCGTTTAATGGTGGTAAAACTTTTTTAACCATAATTAAACCTTAGAAGATCTGAATAGGACATCCATAAAAACACCAAGTCCTTTCTGACCTTTTTGTATTTTTTCATAACAAACATTGCTCATAACATTTAAAAGTTTGAAATTATTATTATCGGTTACCAGTTCTTTAAATTGACTTTTCTCTTTTGCGTTTAATTTTTCCTTAAGTTTTACCCTGCTTGAAGTATTTCTAGCAGAAAATTCTGAGAAGAAATCAGATAAAATTAAATTCATATTTTGCTCTGTTTTAAGAGTGGTTGAATTTTGCATGTCAACAATCCAAGTAAGCACATCTTCTGAATAATCTTTCATCAACGAAATAATTTCTTGGTAATGTTCTTGACCAACCTCGCATTGTTTTTGCTCAAAGTTGTATGTATGTTTGAACACTAAACGTTTGAACCAATTTTCATTTGAAAATTTTTTTATTTTAGTCCAATTTCCAATTAGCGGAGGTGAATACATATATTTATACGTAAAAGCAAATCTTATAAGGTTCGCAAGTTTTTCCTTAGAATTTAAATTATTTGAAACGTTAGGAATATCGCTCCACAGAACGTCGTTGCTTTCATTCTTTCCTATATGAAAAATTTGCTGTTCATTGGAAATTTTAGTATCACTACTAAAAAATCTTAGAGCACCAAGTGCACCATAGAGTTCCTGGAACAAAGGGGGATTATTTTGAAGATTGCCTCCCATTTTAAAATTTTGAAGTTTTGATAAAGGATCCCAACCTGTAACATAAACCTGATCAAAAACTTTTTCATGTTGAAATAATTTAGAATAATATTCAAGAGCACCTTTGGTTTGATCTAAAAATTGCTCTGGTTTTGCAAATATTTCTCCCTCCATGTTTTCATCAGGAACAGTGTAAGTAAAGTAAGGCAGTAATAAAGCCCCTCCTAAATGAAAATTAGAGGTAACGTTCTTTTCTTTTTGAATAGTTTTAATTCTTCTTGCAATGTTAGGAAAACCTGATGCTCCAGTTCCTCCAAATATTGAACTTATAATGAATACTCTAACCTCTTCCCCTCCTCTTGTAGACTCTATGGCTTTGTAAATTTGCGACCAGAAAGGATCATTTTCATTAGCGGTTGTTGCTAACATGGCTGCTGCTCCTATGTTGGGTCTGGCTCTAAAGCCTTCTGATAAACTTTGCTGTTTTTCCTCCGGATCGTATAAGCAGTCCATTAAACCTTTAACTTCTGGTTTTAAGCGATTGTATTGAACAACTTGCTCTAATGTTGGATCTGCCCCTTTTAAAGGTAACCAAACTGAATCTGTGTTTGAAGTAATGTGAGTTTTTAAAAGATTACTTGCTTCGGTTAGATCGTTTTTTCCCTCGTTCCTTAAGCTTTCTCTTAAATTAATATATTTACTTAGTAATATTTTGGCCCTACTTACGTTTCCGTTAGCCTCGTCTTGATCTACCATACCGGCCCATAATTGATCTGGCCCCAAACCTGCTGAACAACAATGTATTAATTGTTCAAGACATTTTGCACCTGTTCCACCTATAGCTATAATAAAATTTTTCATAAATTCCCCGGCAATTTATTTGCAAATAAAACTGAAGACCTGGCAAATCGCGCAGTGCCTAAAATAACGCCTATATAATAAGTTAAAAAATAAAATATAGCTGATAGAAACATTAGTATGGTGGTGCCTGGTGTAGATATATACTGGGCTGCCTCATAAGTTGTTGAACTAGTAAAGAAAAAACTTATTCCTAATACAGTGACCACAAATATTCCTGAAAATACCACCCAATGAATAAAATAGATCTTTGCTTTTCCAGGAGAATCTATGTTCAGATAGTGAGAAGCTGCAGACCAAACAAGTCCAGCAACTATTGTTGTAGATAATAAAGTTACGTTCATAAGACCCAATAAATTGAAAAAAAATGATGAAAGTTCTGAAAATGTCCAGCCTGAGGTTTCTATCTCTTCTGAAATTAATCTCTCCTCTACAAATGCCACCAGCCGTCCGTCAGGGTCAGGACCAGCAAAACACAAAATAATTAATGACACGCTAATCCAACTCAGTGATGCCATACCAACAATTGAATAAAATAAAGATCTAAATATTCTGATCATAATTATTTTAATAAATTAAAATTTAAAGCTAAAGAGGCAACCAATGTCCTTTCAAATGTCTCGTTTGCTACAGCATTTAATATTTTAATAATTTTTGTTAAGTTTAAAGTTTTAAATTCTATTGGGTTTTGATCTCTTAACTCCTGGGCCTCTGAGTCTCTTACTGACCACTCTTTAAAATCATTTTCTGATATATTACCAGGTTTATCAGCATAAATTTCAGCATAATAATAATATTTAAACCCCGTCCACATGTTTTCCAAAGAAGGTTTTTTAAAAATATTCATTTTAAAGTCTTCTCCTGGTAGTTTGACCCAATTACTAAATTTATCTAGCTTATTTTTTCTCCAATCCTCAGGGTTTATTTTTCTGCATTTTGTTTCTTTAGCCGACCATAAATTTTCTTTAATAATAAAATTAGATACCCCGCTTGATCCCGGTACAATTAAATCCGAATGTTTAATTGTAAAATTTATTCTGGTTTTTTTATTTGCATTGAATTGGTAGGTGGATAAATAGTCGTCTGTATATTCAAATTTAAAACCATCGGCTCTAGAAATTCTACTACTTATATTTTTTTCAGATATCTTTTTCGTAACGTTTAAATTTTGTAAGATAGGCGAGCTTGTTATTAATGCAAATTTATATTTATCATCTGCATCGATAAAGTGTTGTTCTTCTAAATTTTTTCTAATTTTATTTATATTTGACTGATCACCAATAACGATTATATAAAATGGTCTTTTCTGGGATTCGGAATATTTTACTGTGCCACCTTCTCTGGTAGGAATATCATAAATAGTTCCATTAAAAGAACTCATAACACCAAAAATTCCAATAGACTTTCCGTTTTTAAGAATTGATTTCAAAGGTTTGGTCAATGAACTTAATGTGCTTCCAACTAATTGTTTGCTTGAAAGGAACAGGTCGGTCACAATAACATAAGTTCCATCTTTATTTGCTTTTGCTGCTTTAAACGGAAGTTCTATTCTTGTTTCTTGATTATTGCACTTTGCAACTGCCTTTTTACAAACATAGAAAGAAGGTTTGATAACATTTGCGATTGCATTTTCTTTAATGGGTTCAATTGTGCTGCCAAATCGGTGATAGTAAGTTTTGTCTCCAACATTTTCAGATATTTGCTGCAAATCATCTACAACATCAACATATAAATTTTTCAGTCCTGCTTGATCTTTTACATAACCCTGCATACTCAAAGAACCATCAAAATAAACAAAAACAGGATTTTTTCCTCCGTTGTTACTTTCTTTCTTTTCAGCTGATTTTGAAGATTTGGTTATGTTGAACTCGGGTTTACAACTTTCTTTTGCCTGAAGATTAATCAAGAAAAATAAAAAGAGGACCAAAGTATAATTAATTAGTTCAACAAACCTTTTCATCCCTTACACTTTCTTTCAATTTTTAAACCGTCCTTATTTAACCAAAGTTTACGCTAAAAATCTAAGATATTTTTACTTTCATGAGTTTTTGATTTCATCAAAAAACAAGGAAATGTAAAATTATTCAAGATATACCCTTATGTTTGTGCTACCTTATCTGGTAGGTGACATGAAATTTGTGGTTAAAAATATATTTTTTTTTGTTTTACTTTTTTTGCTTTTTGCGTGTGGAGATAAAGGAGATGGAAAAGTTTCGAAAGGACATCGAGATGCAATTAAAATTGAATGTAATGATGATCCTGACAAAAAATTATGCGGACTAGAAGTCAGACAGAGATTTTTAGAGGAAGGAAATGATTTTGTTACTTTTGACGATCTTAATAAAGCTCAGATTAAAAGAGTAAAATTGGAGTGCATAAGATCCAAAAAATATGGTTTAGAAGCTTATAACAATTGTCTTGGAGAATATAAACAAGCTGCTTTGGATGGTACCATTACACAAATAAAAATTGCAAAAAAACCAACAAGCAATATTGAGTCTTTAGAAAAATCTGTTGTTTACGTAACGATAATTGAAATGATTGATAAAAAAGGAAAAGATTTCAAAGGTCATGGCAGCGGTTCTGGAGTAATCTTGAATAAAAAACTTATTGCAACCAATTGCCATGTAGCATTAGTTTCTGAAAAAGGGCCTAACAGAGATATATGGATTAATAATGTGCATGATGAAAAAAAATGGGCCATAGCAACTATTCATAAGAAAAACGTAAGTAAAGATATTTGTTTATTAAAACATAGACCTGTAGAACAATTAAGTTTAGAAATGAATCCTGTAAGAGGATTAAAAAAATTTTCTAAATTAAAAAAGGGAGATTTTGTGAGAGCTATGGGTAATCCTGGCGGCTTGATTGCACACACAGCACAAGGATCAATACAATATCTTGGAACAATAAAAGATCTTATACCGATGTTTGGTGAAAATATAACGAAAGTATATGATGAAGATACAAAAATAATTGTACATGGCGCAAAAATACACAAAGGAAGCTCGGGTGGACCTTTATTCGATAAAGATGGAAAAATTATTGGATTAAATACCTTGGGCGCAACTGATTCGGCAGCTGAGAGCATAGCTATTTCAGCAGACTATATAATAGATCTTTTAAAAAATTAATTTCCTACTTGAACTTTAAAGATTAATTCTTTAACTTTTTTTCCGTTCTTGTTGCCAGCTATTCTTACTTCAGCACCAGTTTTTGGAACGAACAACAGATATATGAAAGAATTATCGCTATTGATTTGTTCTTCCTCTTCGTTAATTAATATTTGGTCAATCTTTCCCTCTTGTACTGCGCCAGTAATTGAAACAGTACCCTCTGCATCAATAATTATTAGTTTGTTAATTTTTTTCCACTTTGGTTCTATGATAGAAATTAATTCGGGGCCCACTTTTTTAGTTGTGTCTACTTCGTCTTTTTGAACAATAAATTTTGATAGAATATAGCCTTCTATACATTTATTTCCAGTTCTTATCGAAACATAACCCCAACCTTTGCTAGCTTCAGAAATAAAAAGTAAATTATCATTTTTCTTGATTGCTTTTAGTTTTTTTGATTTTACATCTGTCTTTAAAAATAAAGAAGTGTTAGCAGACGATCTGTGGTTAAAAGGAATTTTTGGACATTGTGCTGCCTCGCCAATTGTTTTTATCATCTCATTTTTTTTCTCAAGTTCTAAAATTAAACAGTTTTGTTGGTTTTTGGTTAAACGGTGCCAATGATTCCAAAATTTCTGATTTCGAAGTTGCTCTTGAGTCAACTGATCTTCGGGAATACATTTTATATCTTTATGATTTTTTTTCTTATGAGCATAAGCATCACCACATAATAGGAAGATCAAAACTAACATTCCCAGAGGTGCTTTCTTTAACAATTCTGTTAATACGCCCATGATTGATCGTACATCAAAATTAACATTGAGTCAGCTGCTTATATCCATAGGAATTATTTATTTATATAAGTCAATTTTTTCAAAAAGTTATAGAATTTTTACAATTTTTTTTTTATTTTTACGGTTTGTTTTTTTTTCTTTATCATTGAGTCTATTTTCTGGGCCATTCCTGGGCCATTATTGGCAGTGTGTTTTTGTCTTTCCATAATTGTACATATAATCCGAATAGTGTAAAAGAACAGAAGTTATGCGAGGTTCGGTCTTCGTAGGACTACTTGGCCACGTGGCGGAATGGTTACGCAGAGGATTGCAAATCCTTACAATCAACACACCTCTCTTTCAAATATTCCCATAAA
>PCAG01000045.1 GCA_002730475.1 Spirochaetales bacterium
TACAACAGATATTTACAATATTGTAGTGTAATTAAAAAATTTAAAAACCTTAAAATAGCATTAATAGATTATGATGTTTTGTGTCCAAAAACACTAATACTAGCTTTAGAAAAAAATAATGTAAAAACTATAGCGACCCAAGAAAGATTTATACATACTTTCTATACTCCTGATGCTAACTTAATTGTTGATACATATTATGTAGTAAGTGAATTTGCAGCCAATCATATCAAAAATTCAAAATACTATGATGTCAAGAATCTGATTCCAGTTGGTTTATACAGAAGTGATTATTTAACTTTATATAAAAAAAAAAATATTCCAGCAGAAATTTTAGAAGCTAAAAAAAATGACAAAAAAATAATAATTGTTTCAGGGTACAGTTCACCACATCATTGGTTTGAGTCTTATACATCTATAACTAAGAATTGGTCATCGCAAATAAATTTTTTAGAAGATATTATTAAACTTTCTAAACTTTTGAAAAACTCCTTTATTGTGCTGAGATATAAAGAAATAGGCTGGTTAGCCTGCACTCATTTTAAAGAAATTTTAAATAAAATAAATGAATGTGAAAATATAATCATATCAGATAATTACAAGGAAGCATTTTATGCATATAAATTATGCACTAATGCGGACTTAGTGATAGCTAAACATACATCTTTGGCCGACGAATGTTTAACAAAAGAAATTCCAGTATTATTTTATGAATACAGTCATAATTTGACGAAAATGACCTCTGCAATTTTTAATTATTTATCATCAAATTTAATGTGCCATAATTTTGAGGAATTATTAGAGAGAAGTAATTCCTTATTATTTGACAGTTCTAGTAAATTAAAAGACGAAATAAAGAAACTAAACGAAACAATCTATCATGTAAAAAATCTAGGAGAAAAAGAAAATATAAAAAACAGAATTCTATCTGAATGTTCACAAATAATACAAGCCAGCTAATGAAAATAAATATTAAAAATAAATTAATCGGCGATGAATGCCCAGTTTTCTTTATTGCTGAAGCTGGTGTAAACCACAATGGTTCAATAAAAAATGCTATAAAATTAGTAGATATAGCTAGCCAATCAGGGGCCGATGCAATTAAGTTTCAAACTTTTACTGCCCAAGAAATTAATACACGAAAAGCACCCAAGTCATCGTATCATATAAAATCGACAGGCACAGACGAAGATCTGTCGTGGTTTGACTTATTAAAATCGCAGGAATTATCTTTAGACATGCATGAGAAAATTATTAAATATTGTACAAAACTAGGTATTATTTTTTTGAGCACCCCATATGGCTTTGAAAGTGTCGATATGCTTGAAAAATTAAATGTTCCAGCATACAAAATTGCATCATCCGACAGCAATAATCTTCAGTTGATTGAGTATATTGCAAAAAAAGGAAAACCCGTATTTGCCTCTACTGGGATGTCAGATATTGATGATGTTGAAAGATTAGTTTCAACAGTCAAAAGTACAGGATTGAAAGACATTGTACTACTACAGTGCACAGGAAATTACCCTTCAAAAATTGAAGATTCCAATTTAAATGTACTAAAAACATTTAGAAAAAAATTTGATTGTTTAATTGGGTATTCGGACCACTCCGAGGACTATATCAATGCTATTGCCGCAACTGCTTTAGGCATTTCAGTTTTTGAAAAACATTTTACCATTGATAAAAAATTACCAGGGCCCGATCATATTATGTCTTTGAATCCAGAAGGACTAAGAAAAACTATTAAATTTATTAGAGATACAGAAAAGAGTTTGGGGATGCTCGAAAAAATTGTATTAAAATCCGAATCTGAAAATTCCAAAAAATTAAAAAGAAGTCTTATTTCAGCAAAATTTATATCAAAGGGAACAAAAATATCTTTTGATATGATTACATCTAAGAGACCGGGTTATGGAATTCCACCAAATAAATTCAAAGAAATCATAAATTCTATAGCAAAAGAAGATATTCCAAAAGAAACCTTTTTTAATAAGAATATGTTTTCCAAAAAATAGGTGCACATCTACTATAAATGTCATTATTTGTATCAACAACTTTTTTAAGGGATAACTCAAGTTTGATAACTGCTTTAGATATTCTGAAAAGTATTAATGTTAAATCAGTGGAAATAGGCTCAAATCATATTTTTGAAAAAAATCTAAACTACATAAAAAAATATAATTTTAATTATATAGTTCACAATTATTTTCCGGTACCAAAAAAGCCAATTGTTGTAAATATTTCATCATTGGATGAAAATATTAGAAAATTAAGCATTGAACATGTAAAAAAATCTATAATTTTTTGCAATAATTTAAATGCACGACTGTATACATTTCATCCGGGTTTTGTAATTGACCCAATAAAGGCCAGTAGTAACAAAAACAGCTATGATTTTATATGGGAATCAAAAAAAATAAATAAGAATTTAATAAATAAAACAAAATTACATTTTTTTAATTCTTTAGACAAAATAATTAAATTCGCAAAAAGATATAACGTTAATATAGCCATAGAGACTGAGGGATCTTACTATAAAAGTGAATTGTTGATTATGCAGAAACCCGAAGAATATGAGGAAATATTCACTAAATATAGCAATAATGATCTAGGTATCAATTTGAATATTGGTCATTTAAATCTATCTTCCAAGTTTTATAAATTTGATAAATTTGAATTTATTGATTATATAAAAAAATATATTGTAGCTATAGAGCTAAGCCATAATAATGGTTTTGAAGATCAGCATCTTCCACTTAAATCAAATGCTTGGTACTGGAAATTAATTCAAGATAAAAGATTTAGAAAAATAATTAAAATTTTAGAATTTAGAAATACTAACGTTAAAAAGTTAGTTAGTAACATTCAATTATTTTACCAAAAATATAAAAAATGAAAATATTAGAATCAAAATATAAATTCAAACTGACACCTCAAAAAGTAACAACTTTAAAAACAAGGTATAGGGAAATAAAAACAAAGATACCCCACAAAAATGATATTAAGGTTTTTAAATCTATAATTAATAAAGAGGCTTCATCTTTGAAAAATCAGCTACCCATTGTTTGGAATAGAGCAAAAAATTTTAATCTGTATGATCGGTGGGGCAATAAATGGATTGATCTTACTTCAACAATTTTTGTTGCAAATACAGGACACGCAAACAAAAAGTCTATAAAAAATATAAATAAAATTTTAAAAAAAGAATTATTACACTCTTATTGTTACCCTACAGTAGAAAGGTTAAAATTTTTAGAAAAATTAATTAAAATAACACCTAAATATTTAAGGCAGGCAAGTCTTGTAACGACGGGTACAGAAGCATCGGAAAGAGCTATTAAATTGGCAAAGTTATATGGCATGGAATATGTACCAAAAAAAGACATAATAATTGGAGGAATCGGAAATTATCATGGAAAAACTATGGGTGCCCTGATGGCTGCCTCTACAAAGATAGCAAAAAAATGGATAGGTAGATTAAAAACGGATATGTGCCATATTCCGTTTCCTTATCCATGGATAATGAAAAAAAATAAATTGTCAGGAAAAAAAAAATTTCAGCAAGATATAAAAAAAATTTTGAAAAAGGGAGTTAAGCCCAAAAAAATCGCAGCATTTATAATCGAGAGCTATCAAGGTTGGGGAGCAGTCTTCTATCCCAAAGATTATATTAAAGAAATGGCAAAATGGGCAAAATATTATGGAGCACTTATTATTGTGGACGAAATTCAGGCTGGATTTGGAAGAACTGGAAAACTTTTTGGCTACGAACACTATAATATAAAACCCGATCTTGTTATTTGTGGTAAAGCAATTTCAGGAAACTTACCATTATCAGCTGTTCTGGGTTCAAAAAAATTAATTGAATTAGATTCAACCACAAGCAGCACCCATGGGGGTCATCCATTTTCTTGTGCTGCGGCATTGGGTAATCTTGAAACTCTTACTGAACAAAATTTGATAAAAAGGTCTAACAAATTGGGAAAAAAACTAAAAATGTGGTTGGAACAATGGAAAAGTGAATTTCCTGACAGGATACCTTTAGTTTTAGGTAATGGTTTGGTATGGGCTATTTTTATTTCTAAACCAGATTCAAATATATTAGATGCCGAACTTACAGATAAAATTATAGAAAAAGGAATGCAAAAGGGAGTTTACGTTCTCAGAACTGGATGCGGAACAATAAAATTAGGACCTCCTTTAACAATAAACGAAAAAGCTCTTAAGGAAGGTGTAGATGTTTTAAGATCTTCTATGAGGGAAATTTTAAAATAATATTTTTATGAGAAACAATATAGGAGTTATGCAGGGACGCCTTACAGAACAAAATTCAAATAAATTACAATCATTTCCGGCAAATAACTGGATGAATGAATTTAGAATGTGTTCAGAAATAGGGTTAAAATCTATTGAGTGGGTTATCGACTCCAACTATTATTCAGAAAATCCAATATTTTCCAAACTTTTAATTCCCAAGATTAAGAAATTGTCCGAGAATTATAAAATAAAAATTACAGCAGTTTGTAATGATTTATTAATGGATTTTCCACTAAAAGGTAAAAAAAATATTAGTGAATCAGAATCGTATATAACTTTAGAAAAATTAATTAAAAATTGCAGTATATTAGAAATTAAGTTTATTGAATTACCCCTGATTGCTAAATCAAAAATAAGATCAGAAGAGGATTTAAATCGATTATTTTATAATATAGAGAAATTAAGTAAGCCAGCAACGGAAAGCGGGGTCACCTTTTTATTTGAGACCGATTTGAAACCAGAACAAAATCTAAGATTAATGGAAAGATTTGATGGATTACCGGTTGGATTAAATTATGACACTGGCAATTCTGCATACTGGGAATTCGATCCTAATTTAGAAATTGATTTATTTGGTCGTTGGATAAAAAATGTGCATATCAAAGATTGCTTACCAAAAATTTATTCTGTACCACTTGGTGAAGGAAACGTAAACTTTGACCTAATTATGAAAAAATTGAGTAAAATTGGTTATAATGGTGATTTTATATTGCAGACGGCATATAAGCCTAATGTAACTTGTGAGAATATAATCAAATCATATTTTGAATTTACAAGAAAATATGTAAACAAGTATTTTAATGGAACTCAACTTAAAAAATAAAACAATTATTGTATCTGGCTCAAGCAAAGGTATCGGAAAGAATATAGCCAATCTGTTACTCAAGGAAGGAAGTAATGTAGTTATTAATGGAAGAAATAAAATTACACTTACTCAAACATTCAAGGAGTTAAATTCTGAGTTCAACGGAAATTTAGTTGCAATTCCAGGTGATGTTTCAAAATCTTCAGTAGTGAATAAAATCAGGAAAACTACGATAAAAAAATGGGGTAAAATAGATGGAATAGTTGCAAATGCTTCAACCTTAAAAAACCTTAAAAATATCGATAAGTTCAACAAGGCTTCAGGTTGGTTAATGAAATATAATTTTGAGATGGTGTATAATTTAGTTGATAATTTAACTCCATATATAAAATCAAAAGAAAGTTCTATAGTCGTTATAGGTTCAATAGCTGGAATAGAAGATATAGGAGCTCCAATTTATTATAGTGTTTATAAGTCGTCTCTTTCTGCATATGTGAAAACAATGTCTAGAGAACTTTCAAAAAAAAATATAAGGATCAACTTAATTTCCCCAGGCAACATTTTGTTTAGCAAAGGAAATTGGGAAAAAAGGATAGAAAAAAATAAAACGAAAATTAAAAACATGATCAAAAAAAATGTACCATTAAAAAAATTTGGCAAGCCAGAGGATATTAGTGTAATGGTAGCCATGTTGCTTTCAAACAAAACTCAATTTATTACTGGTTCAAATTTTGTAATTGATGGTGGTCAAACTCGTTCCATAAGGTAATTTTTTGTGAGTTCTTTAAAGAAAAAATTTGAATTAAAAAATCACAACATTCTCATCACAGGAGGTGCCGGATTCCTGTCAAAATATTTTGCCGAAGCAGTATATGAAATGGGTGCGAAACCTATATTACTAGATATAAATAAAGATAGGTTAAAACAAAACATTAATTTTTTAAAGAAAAGAAATATACGAGCCTATAGTGAAGTTATAGACTTAACCAATCAAAGCAGCGTAATAACCGTGATTCAAAAAATAAATAAAAAATTTGGAACAATAAATACACTTATAAATGCAGCAGCTTTTGCTATGAGTAATTTTAAAAAAGATGAAAATTTTTTTAGAAACTTTGAAAATTATAAATTAAGTGATTGGCAAAAAAGTATCGATGTCAATTTGACGGGTACTTATTTGATAACGCAAACAGTTGGAAAACTTATGAAACGAAATAAAAAAGGAAATATAATTAACATTGCGTCCGATGTAGGAATCATATCTCCCGATCATAGAATCTATAAAGCTGATAAATCAATTGGCTATAAAGGTGTTAATTTTAACACACCACTTTCATATAGTGTTTCTAAGTCTGGAATATTAGCCTTTACTAGATTTCTAGCCACTTATTGGGCAGAGCATGGGATTAGAGTAAATTCCATTTCTCCATCGGGAGTGTACAACAAACAGGATCCAAAATTTGTTAAAGTTTTGTCCTCAAGAATACCCTTAAATAGGATGGCTAGACCAGAAGAATTAAAAGGACCCTTAGTTTTTTTATGCTCAGAAGCTTCCTCATATATTACGGGAGCAAATTTAATTGTAGATGGAGGAAAAACTGCATGGTGACAACCGAAATTAAATCTTTCCGACATATAGGTATAGTCGTTTCAAATATTAACATTGTTTCAAAAATTTTTAGGAATTATTTCGGTCTCAAATTATTGATTAAACAGAAAATAGTGAATGGCAGATATATAAGTGAATTGGTAGGTATAAAAAATGCAAAAATTAAAATATGTGTTTTTTCAGGCATTGATAAAACAAAATATGAGTTACTAGAATATATTTCAAAAAAAGAAAAAAAAAGAATACCATTAAAATCTAACAATATAGGATTATCTCATTTGTCATTAACAGTAAAAAATATAGACAAACTTTATAGAAACAAAAAAAAATATAACGTTCAATTTATTAATCCACCAATAATTAATAGCAAAGATAACGTAAAAGTTTCTTATGTAAAAATAATGGATGAAATTATTTTAGAATTAGTAGAAGAATTATGAGTATAGAAAATACACTGTTAAAAGAATATGAAGTCTTAAAAAAGCCTCTAAATGACTTTCCTGATAAATTAATTAAATATTTAATCAAAGAATACAATTTAAAAGGCAAAATCCTCGATGTTATGTGTGGAAGAGGAGAGCACGCCGAATCATTTTGCAAAAACGGTCTAGATACTTATTGTCTTGATATTAGTCCTCATGCGGCTCCTGTATTTTCAGAAAGAGATAAGAAATTATTAATTTGCGACACAGGTAAAGACAAATACCCCTTTGAAGACAATACTTATGATGTGACTTTTTGTAAGTCAGGAATAGAACATGTCAACCCAGATCATTTGATATCTGAAATGTATAGAGTAACAAAACCTGGAGGGAAAATTATAATCCTAACTCTTGATTGGTGGTATACCTACAGAATGCATTATATTGATTATACGCATGGTTATGGAGTTCCTTGGATGAAAAATAGCTTAAGACTAATTCTTGAGTCTTACAATTTTAAAAATGTTAAAGTTAATAATTTATACTACCTCCCCTTTACGTGGAGATTCCCAAAATTTAAATTTATTTGTTGGATAATAAGAAATTTATTTCCTTATCCATATATTGAAAATTTTACTAACCCAATTTGGAAGCTTGTTAGATTTTCTAATGAAGTTCAAATTATAGGATATGGTAAGAAATAAGCAAATTGTAGCACTAATTTGTTGTAGAGGCAGATCCAAGGGTATTGTAAATAAAAATATAAAAAAATTTTCAGGCAAGCCTCTATTAGCATGGATTATTGAAGAAGCAAAAAAAACTAAAATATTTGATAAAGTTATACTTTCAACAGATTCAAAAAATATTGCAAAAGTGGGTAAATATTATGGAGCCTACGTTCCAGGACTACGACCAAAAATGCTTGCAACCGACAATTCTAATGTGTTTGATACACACAAATATATTTTTTCAAAATTAAATTATACAGACGATAATAGCTATATATGTGTTTTAAATAACAATCCTTTTATAAATACTTCTCTTATTAAAAAGGGTTTTCAAATTTCAAAAAAAAATAAATATAATTGTATAGTATTAGACTCACAAAAAACTAGAAGTGATAGTATTTATTATCGACAAATGAAAATGAAAAAAAAAAGATTGATTCCAGTCTTTCCAATAGAGTTAGAAAAATCTGGGATAAATCGGCAATTTGATAATGATTTCTTCAATACAATTAATAATATTAGATGGGGCAAAGCTTCAGTATTATCTAATTATAATATTTATAAGAAATTTATTATTAAGAATGGTGTATTTCCTATTTTTTTATCCAAAACGCAAAATTTTGATTTGGATGATTTTGAAGATTGGAAAATAGCGGAAGTTATATTTAATAATTTGATAAAATAATAACAATTTTAGAAAATTACCAAAAAGACTGAAAAAATAAAATAGACAATGGACAAATTTATATTTCTTAAAATTATATGAAAAATAAAGAAAATATTATTATATTTGGTTGTGGAGGTCATGCAAAATCTGTAGCAAATATTTTGTTTGAAACTAAAAAATATAAAATAATAGCATTTGTAGGAAAGGATATAAAAACTAAAAAATTATTAGGCATAGAAACATTAGAAGAAGCTAAATTTTTTAATAAAAAATTGAAATATCAAAACTTTGTTATTGGAATAGGCAACATTACACAAAGAGAAAAGTGTTACAAAAAAATAAAAAAGCATTTTCCGAAAGCGATTTTTCCAACAATAAATCATCCAAATACATCTATTTCAGAAAATGTAAAAATTGGAATTGGTACCGTAATTATGTCAAATGTAGTAGTTAATATTAGCTCTGAAATTGGTAAATTTTGCATTTTAAACACATCATCAACAATTGATCATGATTGCAAATTAGAAGATTATGTTTCGATAGCGCCAAATGTTTCAATAGCTGGAAGTTGCACTATAGGAAGGCGATCTTTTATTGGGGTAGGGTCATCTATCATACATAATATACAGATAGGAAAATCTGTAGTTGTAGGGGCTGGATCTTGCGTTGTTAAAAATTTATTGATTAAAAATACATACGCAGGAAGTCCAGCAAAAAAAATTAATAATTAAATTCAATTTTCAATAACTTGATGATTAATAAAGTAGTATTTTTTGTAGGAAATTTGTATTTAGAAAAAGATCACAAGCGATTTGGTTATGAAACCATTTCCAACAGAGGTTATGAAGTTGAAGTATGGGACTTTACACCGTGGCTTAACTATAACTACTATATAAAACACAGGCCTCATTCTAAATTAAGTTATAAAAATTATAAAACTTTACATACTAATGAACAAATTAAGTCAGCAATTTCCGAATTATCATCTAATGATATAATTATTGATCATTTTGTACTCTCTAATAAAAAAACTATTTTTGAAAATTTAAAATTTAAAAAAACAAAAATTGCTTTTTCTATATTAGGCCAGCAACCTTTGATGAATTCATCACCTATAATTGATAGAATAAAGTATTATTTTACTTTGATTTTAAATGAACCGATTAATTTTTTTTCAAAAATTTATAATTTTTTTTGTTTAATTATAAAAAACTTAATTAAAAGAGAAAAATCACATGATCTAATTAATATATTAATTGTTGGTGGTTCTGAATGGAAAAATAATTCCGATAAAAAATCTTTTAATAACGAAGTAGACTTGATAAAAGCTCATGCATTTGATTACGATAGATATATTGAATTAAAAAATACAGAAAACAAAATTAATCAAAAAAAAAATTATAATTTTTCTGTATTTTTAGATGAAGCCTTACCTTTTCACCCTGATTATGACTATTTAAAAATAAAACCCTATTGTTCATCTAAAAATTATTATTATGAAATTAATAATTTTTTTGATGATTATGAAAATAAGACTGGATATCAAATTATAATTGCTGCTTGTCCACGAATAGATTATAAATTAAGAAATAATCCTTATAATAATAGAAAAATTGTATCAAGCAGTTCAACTAGCCTCGTAAAAAATTCAAAACACGTTTTAACACACATGTCGACAGCGGTGAATTTTGCAATACTTTACAAGAAACCTATTATTTTTATTAATTCAAATAATTATAGTTTTTACTTAAAAAATTCTATCAAAAATTTATCACGTTTAGTTGAGGGCAAATATATAAACATAACCAAGAATTTGCCTTCAAATTATAGCAAGATATCTGTAAATGAAAAATTATATAAGATATACAAAGAAAAATTTATTAAGGAACCTAACACTCCCGATAAATTTATTTGGGATATCTTTTGCGATTATTTAGATAAAGTAAATAATTCTTCTAAAAACATTTTATAATTTATATGATACCTATATACATTCCATACCTAAATAAAAAAGCAAAGAAATACGTTTCTAAATGTATAGATACCAATTGGATTTCAAGTCAAGGAGCTTATGTTCTTAAATTTGAAAAAGCTTTAGCAAAATACCATAATGTAAAATATTGTATAGCAACGTCAGGATGTACATCGGCACTTCATTTAGCAATGAAATCTCTTAATATCGGAAAAGGTGATGAGGTTATTTGTCCTGATCTAACTTTTATTGCGCCAGCGAATATGATTATACTATCAGGAGCAAAACTTAAACTAGTTGATATAAATCCCGAAACTCTTGCGATTGATCATAAAAAGATTAAAAATAAAATTAACAAAAGAACCAAAGCAATTATTGTTGTGCACCAATTCGGCCATTCAGCTGACATGGATCCAATAATGAGAATAGCAAGAGAATATAATTTAAAAGTAATCGAAGACAATGCTGAAAGCATAGGAGGAAAATATAAAGGAAAAAAACTTGGTACCATAGGTGACGCAGCAACTCTGAGTTTTTATGCAAACAAAATAATTACCAGTGGGGAAGGTGGTGCTATATTAACCAATTCAAAAAAAATTGCTAAAACATGTTATATTTTGAGAGATCATGGCATGTCAAGAACATCTGATCCGATAAAAAAATATATTCATTTAAATTTAGGCTACAACTATCGCATGACTAATATGCAGGCAGCCGTTGGATTTTCTCAGTTGGAAATAATAAATAAAATTTTGAAAAAAAGAAACACTCAAATGATGCTTTATAACAAGTATTTGTCACAAATTAGGAATGTTAAAGTTAGGTCATTTAAAAAATGGTGTTCCCCAGTTCATTGGATGACAACTATAACCATCAGTGAAAAAAATTTAAGAAATAAATTAATACATTTTTTGTCCAGAAACGGTATTGATGCTAGACCAATGATTTTTCCAGTTCATCAAGCTCGCCATCTTAAAAAATATTTTAACTCAAAAAACTTTTCAAATTCAATTAACATATCCAAAAATTCATTACACTTACCGAGCTCAACCTATCTAGGAAAAGAAGATATAAAGTTTATTTGCAATAAAGTAAAATTATTTTTTAAAAGAAAATATTAGTTAATTCAGATTAATTAAATGAAAGTAGCTGTACTAGGTGGTAGCGGATTTATCGGATCTCATCTGTGCGATTCTCTAAGTTCAAAAGGTTATAAAGTAAATATTTTTGATATTAATAAATCAAAATATAAAACAAAAAAGCACAAAATGTACTTAGGGTCTATTTTAGATAAAAAACGATTGTCTGCAGCTATAAAAGGATGTGATTATGTCTTTCATTTTGCAGCACTAGCTGATTTAGATGTATCTTATAAAAAACCATTAGAAACTGCGAAAATTAATATTTTAGGAACAATTAATGCTTTAGAAGTTTGTAAAAAACATAAAATTAAAAGATTTATTTTTGCTAGCTCATTATACGCAAATGCAGAAGAAGGAAGTTTTTATGGTCCCAGCAAACAGGCTGCCGAAAGATATATAGAGAAATTTTATAAAAATTTTGGGCTAAATTATACAATTTTAAGATTTGGTTCTTTATATGGCAGCAGATCGAATAATAGTAATGGAATAAAATTTTTAATTTATAATGCGGTTAACAATAAAAAGATAGTTTATACAGGAAGCAAACGAGCTAAAAGAAAGTATGTGCATGTTGAAGATGTAGCAAAAGCTTGTGTACAAGTTATTCAAAAAAAATATAAAAATAAATATTTAACAATAACTGGCAAACATATTGTCAAAGTTAGAAATTTAATTGATATTATAGCAAAACGCTTAAAA
>PCAG01000046.1 GCA_002730475.1 Spirochaetales bacterium
AAATGGTTTGATCTTATGCACGAAAAATATCAAACGGAACTCGATAGTGGCAGAACGATGGAAGCAATGCCTGAAAAAGGAAATGAAGATATGCAGCAACTTCAAAACGAATTAGACGAGCAAGGAGTTGACCTGGATGATTTGATTAAGCGTAGTAAAGCTATGAACTTACTCAGATATGCAACAGATAGTAAGTACAGCTCAGGAGATAAATTGAATGTGAGGCTTAGTGGTTTAGATGGAAAAGAATTACTGGATGTTGATTCACTCGTTGAAGCCGAGGAAGTTGGCGCACTTGATATGGCTCTTAAGCCTAAGGGGGAACTTAGTGTTGAAGAAGTAGCACAATGTATAAATGAAACATCGGGGCTTCTAGGAGCTTCAGTTGTTGGCGGCGAAGTTAAGTTCGATAGTAAGATATCGATTGATCAAGGCAAGAAAGCATTTAAGGCGATGCAGAGGAAAAGGCTTATAAAGAGAAATAGTAAGGGATAATTTAAATACTTGCATCCTGGATCCTTCGTATCCCCTCATTCGCCTCAACAGAAAACTTATTCCACTCAAGCGCCTTTTCAAACTGTTCACGGGCTTTATCAGTTTGGTTCTTTTTAAGGTAGAGGTTTCCAAGCTTAGCTCTGGCAATTACATACGAGCCATCAAGCTCAACCGCTTTTTCATAAAATGAGATTGCTTCATCAGATCTTCCTGTTTGTTCAAATAGTGAACCAAGTGAAAAGTAAGGCTCAGGATTATTTGGATCCATATTAATTGCTGTGCGGAATCTTTCCTCCGCGTCAGTCACCTGCCCTGTTGCCGCGTAAACAAATCCTGCGTTCATGTGCAGGAGGGAATGATCCATGTACTTCACTCCTTCGGTTATAACTTTAAATGCTTCTTCAAACTTATTCTGATGCCTGAGGATTGTTGCAAGACCAACGCGAGCTCCGACTGATTCTGGATAAATAGAGAGGGTTCGCCTAAAAACTCCGTCAGGCGTTTTCCATGTATTTGTTTGATTGATTGAGAGGACTATTAGAATAATAATAATAGTTGATCTTGCGATTGGTCGAATGCTTTTATAAATATAAACAAGAACGATTAGAAGCCCAACCATTGGTAAATACGCATAACGATCAACTGCGAAGAATACTAAGTTTGCTTTTCCAATGTTCAGATACGTTGGAGCAAGGGTCACCAAATACCATCCGATTCCAAATGTAATAACTGGATGTTTCTTGAGTGATTTAATAGCAATCATAATTAGAATAATTGCGAGTATAACGCTTGGGAGAATCCGCATATCAGTCAGAGATATGTCTCCTTGAAGTGGATAAATGATAGTCAAATCATTTGGTATCAAGAATTTATATATATAAAAGATTGTGCTTTTGCAGGCGACGAGGATTTTATCGATAAGAGTTACGGATGCGATGACGCGGGCTTTGCCGCCGAGGGCAACTACAACAAAGATCAGAGTTAGGATTAAGTAAGGAACGATTGTAATCGGGCTCGGTTTTCGGGTTCGGGTTCTCAAAAGTAGCCAATGCAGAATTAGAATTCCCAAAAGAGTTACAGCTATAACTTTTGAAAGTAGTGCGAGTAGGAACATTGTGATGCTAAGCCAGTAAGCTTTGCGATTGCCTTTGATGAAGTCCAGATAAAAAGTAAGTGACGCAAAGAAGAAAAGTCCGGAGAGCAAGTCTTTTCTTCCAGCAAGCCACACAACGGCTTCTGTATTTAATGGATGAATGGCAAATATCAAACCACCGAATAATGCAAGCTGTGCTTTTCTTGAGGAACAATTGACAATTGACACTTCGACTCCGCTCAGTACAGGCAATTGACAATTGACATCTTCATTCTCGCTTGCATTGGATTTGTTGGATGCCAAGAGTTGCATCAGTATCCTAGTTACGAGTAGCGCATTTATAATGTGGATCAGAATATTAGTCAGATGATAATTGAATGGAGCAAGTTCACCGATCAGATAATTGAACTGGAAGCTTACGAAAACTAGAGGTATATAAAGTTCAGGATCGTATGTTGTAAAGAAGTGTTTGAGGTTCTCCCAATTAATAGCACGTATCGCCAGATTCTCCACAATCAGAAATGAGTCATCCACAGGTGCAAAGCCATGGAATAGGGAAGCTCCAAAGGCGAGGAATGGGAGGATGATAAAAAGAGGAATCTTCAGTTTTTGCATGGGGATATGATAGCTGATGGCTTAAGCTACACAAATTTGCCATTTTCTGCTATAATTCTAGCTATGGAAACAATTCTCACTCGTACAAATACCTTGGTCAGAGAAGCCGCTTTGCAGGCTTATGAGAAAATGATGGATATTTTCCCCGAAGCCTTGCTTGCGATATTGATAGTATTGGCTGGCTGGATAGTCGCATCTATTTTCTATCGCCTTTGTGTCCAACTTCTTGCTTTCTTTGCAATTGATAAGCTGGTTGCAAAGACTCCTCTCGATAAGATGCTTAAGGGCATTGGAATTCATAAGAGCGCGTCCGGAATACTCGGCCTTCTGGTTTTTTGGCTGACTATCTTGGTTACGTTGATCTTTGCATCAGAAATTCTGAGCTTGGAAAAAGTATCCAATGCACTTGAGGTAGTGACGCGATATATTCCTCAGGTCATCGCGGCATTTTTGATTGTTGTATTTGGAATGCTTCTTGCTAAGTTTTTGCAAACGATTGTAGTCCAATCAATTTCCAAAACGGGTCTTGGATATGAAAGGTCAGTAGGGCGTGCAGTTCAAATGATTGTTTTGGTTTTCGTATTTCTTGCTGCGGTTGAACAGCTTGGATTAAACCTTTCCTTTATTACGACCAATGTACTTATATTCTTCGCAGCCATTTTATTGATCTGCGGTCTTGCAATTGTATTAAGCGCAAGGACTGTTTTGGAGAATGCTCTTCTTTGCCAGCACCTAAAGAGAAACATTGAAGTTGGAAGCGAAATATCCGTTGGTGACGTTAACGGAAAAGTTAAATCATTTACTCTTGCCGGCGTAGTGGTTGAAACTTCTAAAGGTGCAACAGTAGTACCGGCATCTCTCTTCTTTACACAAACATATACAATAAAAAAAGATGATGATTAACAATGTTTTATATGGTTTAGATTCCGTTTTGTCACATGTCACATGTCACAAGACTTGTGACTTGCGACCTGTGACCCCTATCACTTTAATTAATAATCTAAATCATGACTCCTGATATCCGCCCAATCCTCGTCTCGATACCGCACGCCTCGAATAAAATTCCTGAGGAGGTAAAGGATTATATTCAGCTGAGCGAAGAAGATCTTCTGGGTTACACGGATCTGTACACAGATCAGATTTTCACAATCGGGAATGTGTACACGGTTAAGTGCGATACTTCCCGCGTTATTGTCGATGTAAATCGCGCGCCGGATGATATTTCAACAGAGTACAAGCAAGCGGCGGAGGGGGTAACGGTTCATACGACTTGGGACGAGAAAAATGTTTATAAGGAAGAGCCTTCGCAGGAAGTTGTTGATTCGTTGATCAAGAAGTACCACGATCCGTATCATGAAAAAATTGATGAAGTAATTCCGCATGCAAAGTTTTTAATAGATGGACATTCATTCCTGTCAGTCGGTCCAAGCTTAAAAAAAGACAGTGGCAAAGACCGTCCGGATATCAACATTGGAAATGGAAACTACACGTCATGCTCGCGCGACCGAACTGTTTTCTTCCGCGACTTCTTCAAAAACCGAGGATACTCCGTCGAGGTCAATTTTCCCTACTCAGGCAAATATATTCTGGGACACCATTGTCACAGGCGCAGGATTCCTCCATTTCTGGTCCCTGGCATTCAGATAGAGATCAACCAAGGGCTTTACATTAAAAACAACTCATTCGACCCGATTCCTGAAAGGGTTGATGAATTCCATGAGATATTTGAAAAGCTAGTTGACGAGTTCACAGCTAAATTCTGTCCTTGAAAGAACAGTTAGAGAAGTATAGTCTGAGCTTGTTATGGGAAGAGGCTTATCCAACGGCGCAAGGGAATTACCTGCATTTACTGTGCCTCATGCTGAGTACGCTAATTTTCCAAATAGACCAATGCCCTTATCTGAATTTGCTCCTGTTCGCCAAGTAACCGATGAGCAGTATGAAAGAATAGTGAGAATGATGGCGAGTGCCGAAAGGGCAAATGATGGCAATATTTTAAAATCAGGACATAGGTTACAGGGAACAGCGGCATAGTCTGAGCGGTCAAAATCTGCTATAATAGTTTGATGCTTGAGATAAACATTCATATTCACAGACCATTCAGAATCCTTGCAATTCTTGGCGGAACTATTGGTCTGTTCATTGGGCTACAATTGATGGTGAACTCAGGAAAGTTGCCAATGGGAGGTCCTTTGACTGCGTCAGTTCAGAATGCAGAATCAACTATTCAACGTGAACGTCAGGAGATTGCAGTATTGGAAAGACGTGAAGAGATACTCAGATATCAATTAGGCGTTCTTGAAAACGAGAAAGCTGAGTACGGCAAAGACTGGTCAGAAAAACAGCAAAGAGAGTGGCAGGATGCGCGCACGAAGTTACTCATGCTACTTGAAGACAGAAGAGTTTCCGAGGAGTACATAAGAACTGCATTATTTGAAATCAGGGCGGCAGAAATTAGAGCGCTTGCTGCAAGTGGAGATCCAAGCATGCCTCTCAGACTCAGCTGGCCCGTTGAACCCACCGAAGGAATTTCAGCTTTGTTCCATGACGAAGAGTACGAGAAAAGATTCGGACTTACGCATGAGGCAATTGATATTCCGGTTCTACAAAACTCAGAAGTTAGGTCATCTGCGGAAGGAGTTGTGTCAGTTTTGTACGAAGGAGATAGCGGATATCAGTACATCATCATTTCTCATCCGGGTGGTGCGACACTTTACGGACACGTCAGTGAATTCTTAGTCCGCGAAGGTCAGGTGGTTCATCGCGGAGATGTAATTGCACTTAGTGGCGGACGTCCGGGCTCAATGGGTGCAGGTCCGCTTTCAACCGGTCCGCATCTTCATCTGGAAGTTATCAGAGGCGGAGTTCATGTTGATCCGCTGGGATATCTCCCCAAGATCTAGACGGATTGTTCCATTGCAAAATGATCAGTCATTCCTGCAACGAAGTCTTTTACTGCTTCCTCCAAACCGGAATCAGTCTTCTTTTGAATGGCTAGAACTTTATTAGTCGGTTTATCTTTTAGCCCATTGCAAAGCGCAATAATCAGAGCTTTGCCTTCTTCACTCTTGTTTCTGACCTGTGGGCAGAAGTACATACGTTTGGACAAGAACCCTCTAAGCTCATCCAAGTCCTTGCGCATTGAATGTGTTAGGTGAACAAGGGGAGTGACTGCTTTGCTAACATCCTCTAGCGTGTTAATACGCTGGGACGCAAGTTCCTCTGAGGTTGCTTTGTATAGGTCCATTACGCAAACATTGATTATTGAACCGCGCAATGATGTTCCACGTTCAATCGTTAGATCATGTGCTTGCTTCGCCAGAGGTACTGCAAGTATCTCCTCAAGAGTAAAGAGGCCGGCCCTTATTCCATCCTCACAATCATGACCCGTGTATGCAATCTCATCAGCTAAGTTAACTACTTGTGCTTCCAAAGTAGGAGACTTAGAAACAATTGCCTGTGGAAGATCATAAGGCGTTGTGTGTTTGAGAAGTCCTTCCAATATCTCCTGATTAAGGTTAAGCCCTTGGGCAAGCGAAGAATGAGACTCAAGCAAGGTCACAATCCTATGCGACTGTTCATTATGCTCAAACCTTCCTCCAAATTCTTTCATCCACTCATCCAAGCCCTCTTCACCTGCATGGCCGAATGGAGGGTGGCCCAGATCGTGTGCTATTGCTATGCATTCAGTCAGATCCTCGTTAAGTTGAAGTGTACGTGCGATGTCTCGACTGATTTGCACCACTTCCATTGTATGCGTCAGTCTTGTCCTTACATGATCTCCGTGCCCGGCAACGAACACCTGAGTTTTCCCCTTCAGTCTACGAAAAGCTCTGGTGTGTATCAGTCGATCTCGATCTCGTTGAAAAGGAAATCGTGTTTTATCCTCAGGTTCCCTGTGAGCTCTTCCCAGTATTCCTTGATGCGGAATGGCATAGGTCGCTAATAGTTGATTCGAAGCCTGTAATCGTTCTTGGAGTGATAACAAGTGAATAGTGAATAGTTAATAGTGAATAGTTGTCATGAGCTATTATTGTACTCCGACTGTCCACTCTGTCAGCTTCATTAGGGATTATTTATTGATATAATCACTTAGTCTCAGCGACTCGTCAGGGCAGTATACGTTTATCCTCAACGCGCATTACGGGAGGCTAACTCTCCGAGGACCGTGGTCCGAGGATGCGGCCACCCACCTGGAAACAACCAGGAGTAAAGCGTCCCTGCTCAACGGTCGTTTGGACGTAACTTCATCCCCTCTCCCTGACCCTCCCCCAAGGGGGGAGGGAAACTTTGTCATGCTAGACAATCAACTTGAGATTTGCATTTGCAAAGTTCCCTCTCCCTCTCGCCTTCGCGTAGCCGCTACGGCGGAGCGAGGTCGGGAGAGGGTTGGGGAGAGGGGGGATGTTATTTCAAATAACAAACCAAAACATTTGTATGCCCAGCCTTAACTTCCTCACGATCTCCACCCCTGTAAGCCCAGTACTTATCTGGATTACAACTGGTACAGTCAGTCATTCTTTCAATGCGGTCAGCGGAGACTCCAAGGTCAACTAATTGCTTGTCAGCTGCTCCCATTAGATCCACGCAATTGTTTTCATCAAAAAACTTAGGATCAACATTGGGCAATTCATTATTAGGATCAGAAAAGATCGCACACTTCTGGCAGAGCGAGGGGCCGATGCAAACGTAAGACTTAAGTGGATCTGTGATCATAAAAAACTCTGGTATTGCGCCTGCAATAAGTCCTTTCCATCCAACGTGGACTAATCCAACTGTATTTGATTCGGGATTGTAGGCAAGAATTGGCTGACAATCGGCCATTCTGATGCTGAGTATCAGATTTTTTTTGTTAGTCACTAATCCGTCAGCTTGTTCTTCGCGTGAAGTGGGGGAATCAACTTCGATTATCTTGTTGCCATGAACCTGCCACAAACTTGCGACATTATCTCCAACCTGATCGTCACTTGTCACATCATCTTCCTTAGTAAAAAGAGTAACTGATAATTTGTCCTTAAATGGAGTCAGGATTGAAAACGGATCTTTGATCATGACATTTTTTTAATTAACTCAGGTATCTCCTTTATAACATCTTTAGCTCTGTACGCATATCCATCATCATCTTCCAATTCCTCTCCCGCTTTCTTAATTATCTTGGTTGCCAGCACACTTGCTTCAAAAGGATCCATCTTCTGTGCAATAAGTCCCCCAATCAGTCCTGCAAGCACGTCACCTGTTCCTCCAACTGTTAAGCCCGCGTTTCCTCCTTTAATAATCTCAGACTTTCCATCGGAGCCAACTATTTTATCTTCCGGTCCTTTAAGTACGATTACAGCGCCTGAATCATTCGAAGCTTTCTCCAATTCTTTTTCTTTAACTTCCATTCTCTCAAGCTCACCAAGATGAGGAGTTAGGACTGCAGTTTTTCCTTTAACTGATTTGAGTGTCTCCGGTTGAAGTGCGGCTGCGTCCAGAACAAGTGTGCAACTTGCGCCTTCAATAATTTGCATCAGTGCTTTTTTGCTATCTTCATTGGCGTGATCAATGCCGGGTCCAAGAACTGCGCAGTCCATTGTCGCAAGCAAACTTAAAACCGGTTCTATGTCTT
>PCAG01000047.1 GCA_002730475.1 Spirochaetales bacterium
TAATTTCTCTATACTATAAACTTTATTATTTCGGATTAATTCCATATAACTTTTATTGCACCATTTAATTTTTTGAATAAATTTTCATCGTGAAACTCTATATTGAGAGTTTTTCGAACATTTTTATTAACTATGTTTTCTGTATAATCACCAGCTCATTTTGTTTCATTTACCCTCTTCTCTTAGTCATTTTCCACCCGCATTGTGGACTAATATATCTGAACTAAAATAAGTATCAACATCTTCCACATCCAATGAATAAAAAATAATACCTTCTTCATCATAATTTTCCTGAATATCTACTATACTAATCTCATTACCATCTTTATCAAACAACTTATCGTCTGTATCTAATCTCCAATTTTGTATAAATTTGTAAGTTCCACTTCCTGCATTATTTGCAAAAGCACTTCCAAATGTTGGACATATATATTCTTCATTATTACTACCACTAATTGTATAATAAAGTGGTGTAGTGGATACTCCACTACCAACTACAACTGAACCAGTCATAAAACTTCCTGATAAATCTGATGTTGAATAATTCAAAAAATTTGAAAATTCTTCTTCATCTGGAAGTCCAATTGGTTGAAATGATTTAACCACATCACCTATTTGAACATCTTGAATCTGTTTTGTTGAGTCATCATACATACGAATTAAACTACCACTTGGTGTTGAAAGTCCTTGATGTGGTTTTAATCTCCATACTGCCCAACCATCATCAGAAATATCATCATCTGCTAAAGTATCTACTGGTGGATATAATTTTGAGTGTTGTGAATTATAATATGAAAAGAGAACTTTAGTATCTTCTGGTGTTAATAATAAAGAAACTCTACCTTGTGAAATATATTTTTGATTATTAGAATCAACACTACCCGAACTTATTATAAAATTTTCATTAACATAACCAGATCCAGCAGTAGTTCTCAATGATAATAAATAAGATGAAGATTGTTCCGTTCCGATAGTATCTGCTCTATAACTATTTAAATATAATTCTCCACCCATTGTAACTAGCATAGATGCATCACCTTGTGTAGTTTTCGTTACATAATCTGGCCAATCTCCAATACCATGTCCAATTGAAATTGATGATGAATTAAAAGTAGGAATTAAACTTGAAGATACTGGTGAAGCAGATAATGTTGACCTAAACCTATCCTTATCAAATGAACTACTTACTATCTGATATAATGTATCATCCGTGTGTTCAGGGTTATGTAAAAATAAATGAAAACTACCAGAAAACGAACCTGTACCTCTCATACTAAGATATTGTCTATTTGTAGGCGTAGTATTAAAAGAAGAACTAATATTAACATCTGCAAAACTTGAAGATATTATTCCTCGTTGTGATATTGGTGGATTTGTACCAAATCCATTTGAATAATCACTACCATATATAATTACATTATCATAACTTTGAGTTGCAGCATATTGTGCTATATCTGGAAAAAAATTAGTAAACACTACAGATGAATAATTCATATTTGTATTATTTTCAAAAAACTTAACTTCATTAGAACCACTTTCAATTGTGAAATCTAATCCAGCAATTATACCAGCTCTACTTAATGTAGGCCATCCACCTGCACTGCCTGTTACATAGTTCCAAAATTCTTTTGCTTTACTATGTACATCATTTCTTTGATTATAATTAATCACATACATTTGTTAATGCCATTTAAAATTCCTTGTCAATCATAGAATATTTCAATAATAAATATCAAGTGTCCAATAAATCAATTCTATAATTGTATTAAAACTGCTAAAAAACATAAAAATATTGATAGTCCAATCTTCCAAGTAATTGCCTCACCAATGAACATCCAAGTAAATAATGCAAATATTAATGTTCCCATAAAATGTGACATAATTTTGAAGAACCAAGCTTGATTTGAAAATGCAAAACTATATTTTACAGCGTATGCAAATAATAATCCAGTAGGAATTGCTGCTAACAATGCGGGTATAGGTGGTTTTGCCCATTTCCATGCTAATTGACCAGTTTGCGTAACCCACGCCAAACTATATGCCGTTGCCATTAAAATAACTGTTAATATAAGATCACTGTTCCAATATCTCATAATTAAAACCTATAAGATAATGAAAATGTAGAACTTCGTGGTGTTCCAGTTTGAAATCCCCAACTACTTGCACTTGACCAATATTCTGTATTCAATAAATTATGAACTTGTAACTGTACATCGAGATTTTTAGATACACCATATTTAATTGATAAATCAATAAGGAAACTTGATGGTAATGTTGCAGAATCTTCTGTAGATACCCACTCACCATTCTCATCATTATGTCCATCAACCGAAACTTCAGAATTATTTTCCATAATATAAATGTCATCATAATATCTCGAAGAAACTACTACAGTTAAATCTTTCCATTTATATGAAAGATTACCACTCAATATAGTTTGTGGAAATCCAGTTTCATACCTTGTATCACCAATGGTTGAATCTACATCAAAACCATATAGTATACTTCTACCTTCTTCTCCAAATGGTGTTCCCCAAACATTCTTAGACTTTGAATAATTTAAGTTCAATGCTAATCCATATGGAAGTTCTAATGTGGTATATAACTCTATTCCACTATAATTGGCATCACCTATTGGAATATATTTTCTTCCCTGATAATCATAATCATCAGTATTAGCCATCTCTGGATTTACAACCAACATATTCTTACCACTAAAATCTATATTATATATATTCAATCCACTATTCTTATATTTAACTCCAAATTCAGTATCAATTGCTTCTTCTAAAGTTATACCTTCCTTTGGTTTACCATAATTAAACATTGCCCGTATTCGTGGTTCATTTTCTGTTTTCGATACACTCAACCTTGTTGATAAATCGTTATTATGTGTATAGACTACTCCAAGTTTAGGTGACCAACTTGTAAATTTCTTATCCCAAGTAATAAGTTTACCAGTAGTATTATTAGTACTAATCATATTTTCTTCTACTTCATAAGTAATACTTGAACGTTGTAAATCAGCCAATACAGAAAATTTACCAATATTTTGTAAATACCTAACAAAAAAACTTGATTGTGGTTTGTATGTAGTAAAATCCCAAATCTTCCCACCTTCAGGAAATCCAGTTGGAACTCCACCAATATTATAATAATATTCATCTCCACCAAAACCATTATTAATATATGCCTTATGGTCTGATATCCAAACTCTATTATCAAATCCAGCATATATTTTACTATCCTTATTGAGTGTCTTTGATAAAGTAAGTACTTGACCAAATTGTTTATGGTCAACCCAACTTGTATATTGATGTAAATTAGGATACCAAGGGGCACCTGCATTTACTGATTCATAACTCATTAACCCATTTTCATCTTTACTAACAAAATAAAACTTATCCAATAGTGCTAAAAATCCATTACCCCAAGAATAATGTAAATCATTATTTAACTCAACACCATTATCAAAAGTATAACTATGGTGTAATTCTAACATTGGTTTATGATAAGCATTATTATCTAAACTTGACCTTCCACCTGCATTAATAAAACTACCAACACTATTTGATGTTCCACCTTTTGCAAACCCAACAACATCACTTAAAGTCAAATAGGATTCTGAATCTGGTACATCTAATGTGCTAACTTGAACGTTTCCACTATAATTTCTACCATACTTAGCAAAAGTAGATGGTGATTGACCATAAAATCCAAGTGTATTAAGTGCAGGTGAACCATGAAATACCAATCTCAAATTGTGTCCTTTGTAATTAGTTCTGACTGAAAGATAATATGCTAAAGACTCAAAATAAGAACCTACTTTATACCCATAATCACGAAGATATGTAAATCTTGTAGTATAATTCTCAGCTGTCTTATTAACACTAAACTTTAAATTACGAGAATCTCCATTCCAAGTAGAATAACCAAAATTAGTTTCTGGTTTATCAGAATCATCAGTAATTATATGAACACTACCACCAAGATTACCAAGTCCATATAAAGATGAACTAACTCCTCGTTGAACTTGAATTTTATTTGTTGATTGAGATGTTGATCCCCAATTTGACCACCAAACCTTTTTAGAAGTTGGATCATTTATAGGAATATTGTTTATAGATACAGAAAGTCTTTGTTCGTCAAAACCTCTTACCCATAAATTAGTTTGAGATTTAACTCCCAAGTCATTTCTAATATAAACACCTGGAACATTTGACAAATGATATGCTAAGTCTTGTCCCTCAAAAGTTTCAATCTGTTCTTTATTAATATCTGTATATGATACTGGTGTATTTGCCTTAGCAATATTATAATCACCAACTACAACAATCGTATCACCAACGAAATCACTATCCCACACTATTACTGTCTGTGAATATCCCACACTCATTAATATCGCAATCAATAACTTCTTCATTATTTCTCCTTGTTCATTTTTGTTTTTAATAAAATTAAACATTCACTTTCCATGAAATTTTCTATCACTTCTACATTCCAATTAAAAGTTTTAAAAATATTATTACATTTCATAGAAGAATTCTCATATCCTATTCCATAAATTACTTTTTTTATTTTACTATATCCTATCATTCCAGAACACATTGGACATGGTTCATGTGTAGTATATAACTCACAATCTATCAGCAATCTACTATTAATATACTTAGATGCAAGTTTCATTGCGTTAATTTCTGAATGACAGCTTACATCTCCCATTTCTAATACTTTACTATAACTCTCTCCAACTATTTCATCATTCAATACAATAACTGTTCCAACTTGTATCACATCCTTTGATTTCACTGCGTTATTAATTGCAATTTCCATATATCTTCTATCAGTCATCAATAAATAAAACCTGTGTTTCAACTTCAATTCCAACTGTATTCCTTAACAGAGAAATAGCTGATTTATTCCACCCTTCTGTATGCCACATTAGTTTTTTATAACCCATATCATACAACCTACGAGGCCTTTCAGATTTAAACCATTTTGAAAAAGTGTTTCCTCTATATTTAGACTCTAAATACAAGTTAAGCCCATAAATCTCGTTTTTATGAATATAAATATCAGTTACTTTTCTTAACTCTTCTTTTTTTCTGGGATTATATATTAATCCTCCCGTATTGTTAAAATAAATAGAAACTTTATCTAATATATTCCAACCCCATCCTATAATGTCATCTTTATATTCCACCACCCAAAATTGAAAATTATCATTATTTAATCTCCACTTTGCCTCATCAATGTCCCACATACCATGATATTCTATTCTATTTTCTTTATTAAATTCGGAATTAAATAAATATAATGCCCTTTGTAATTTAATTTCATATTCCTCATTTATTTCCGTAATCATTTTGAGTTCCACACCGTCAAATTTTTCTTCATCCAAACATTTATATTCTTTCAAATCCAATACACATTTTAAAACTTTAAGTTTCATAAATGATTCACCACTTTGGGAACACGAGATATAAATTTATATCCACCATCTACTCTTTCCCAAATATCTTTAGTATTGAACCATCCACTCGTCCTCTCCTCACCTAAATATCCCAACATAAGACCTGGTCCTTTTACTAATAATTCACTTTTATAGTTCAACTTAACATCATAATCTTTATGTGGATTCATAATCAATGTATTTTTACCTGTCATACCTGGCATTAAAACTTCTGTCATAGACCAACTACACCACCAATCACCACCACATTGTTCTTTAAACTTATTAACATGATATTGGTCAACAAAATCCGAACCCATGGTTGTCCTTGCACCATCAAAATCTTCAGTACCATCTAACATATCATTCATCTTTGGTGTCATTGGAATCATTGTAAATTCATGCTTATTAATTGTAGATGGATTCCATTTCTCTATTATAAATCTTGCTCCAGATAAAATCGCTGGAATTGTTATCATTAAAGGTGCTACCGCATTAGGTAATTCGGGACAATAAACAAAATCATCTTCTGTATATTCCCACTCTTTAATAGATTCTAAAACACACCATTCAATACTACTCCATGAATGAGTAACAAATTTACTTTTACCCGTTGTTCCAGATGTAGAATAAACTGCTGCAATGTCGTCTGTTAAATATTTAGTTTTAGACTCTATCTCATCAAGGTGGTGTTGTTCTATATTAAATGATACAGGAATATATGTTGTGTTAGTTTTATAACACGCAAAGAAATCAATCACATAATCCATTCTCTCTTCAGATTTAGATATAAGGTATGTTCCACCTAACTGTTCTGCACGTTTATCTATATGATTGATTATTTCAGGATTAACATTCTGTAACATTTCATATAATATCATAATTTCTCTATTTTACTTTTGTTTTCGTGTGGAAATTCCATATCGGGTATAGGTTTATTTAAAAATTTACATAATTTTTCCCAACCATCTCCATCATCACAAATATTCATATCTAAATAATCTATATTTTTCTTATTTAAAAATCTTATATTACTATCATGTTTAAATTTAGTCCTACCTTTCATCCACTCCTTCTGATATTCTGGATAATTTCTAAATACTTCTTCATCACCAACACCTAACCAATTCCATGTATTTTTATTCCCATTTTTAATATCTCTAACTTTAGCCCGTAATGCAGAATCCACATAATCATCTAAATTTTTAGTCAAACTAATATACTTTGCATCTGGATATTCATCTACAATATGACTAAAGACTGTAGGTTCATAGATAGGATAATCCAAATAACAATCATATTTATCAATTCCATCTAATATTCCCATACCAAGTTCTAAATTATTAGAAAATTTCATTAAGATTTCCATAAAATTATTACTTCCAATATGTAACACACTATACCCTAAAATTTGTAATGATTGGGATAAACTTACAGTTCCAGTTTTATTATATCCTAATACAAATATCTTACTCATAATCAAAACACTCATGTAATATTAAATTTCCTATATCACTACATAAAACTATAACTCTCATTCTATCTCCATCTTCAATTTCCTTATAATATTCTTCCCAATCACTTTCTTTTATAAAGGTTTCAAAATTATTTTGATGTGCAGCAAATTTATCAATTTTATTATACGGATCATATGAATACCTTAAAATAAAAATATTATCTGGTATATCAAATTCTGGAACTTGGGTTGGATAAATATCTACTACAAATTCTTCATAATCTATATTATTAGATTTTAATATTTCTTTTAATGAATCTACCCATTCTACTGATGGATTGTCCGAGAATCCAGTATTTCGTAATCCCAATACAAAAGTAAAATTATTCTTTTTTAAAAATTCAATTAACTCGTCAAATTTAAAATCCTTACTTTCTAACTTTCCTAAATCAATATTCGTATTTATCTCAGTTAAATAATACTCTTCATTTTTTTCTCTCCAATCAAAGGCAACAAGAGTTCCACAATTTTTATTAGCCTCTGTTAAAAAATCATTTGAAGTCCAATAATTTGCTATTTCTAATGATTTGGTTTCTTTCATTATCTCATTAAGTCTGGTCGTGAATGGGGTGCTTTTCTTTTAGCCATATTATAACTCCTTATTATTATATAACTTGTCTATTATAAATAGACATTTAAATTTTCAAATTCACCATTATTTATATTCCTCATAA
>PCAG01000048.1 GCA_002730475.1 Spirochaetales bacterium
GTTCCAAGGTCTATTCCTATAACTTTTCCCATTATTCACCTCTTCTAACAGATTATCTAGAAGCTAATCATTAAAAGTCCGATGTCAATAGCTTAGATAAGATTAATCACGGCTGCTGCAGCCTCTTTCATTGTAGAAGCAGTAGTAATATCAAGGTCCGATTCTTCAAGTATAGCCTTTCCTAAATCAACATTAGTCCCTTCTAAACGAACAACTAATGGAACCTGAATACCTACTTCTTTTGCGGCAGTTATTATACCATCGGCGATAGTATCGCATTTCATGATTCCACCAAAAATATTGACCAGTATAGCCTTAACATTCTTGTCTCTCAGAATCATTTTAAATGCCTGGGTAACTTGTTCCACAGATGCCCCACCTCCAACATCCAAAAAATTTGCGGGTTCAGCACCATGGTGTTTTATGATGTCCATTGTTGCCATTGCCAAGCCAGCCCCATTAACCAGGCAACCTATACTGCCGTTTAATTTTACAAAACTAAAGTCCCATTTTTTTGCCTCTAATTCAGACGGCTCTTCTTCCGTTGGATCGTGGAGTTCGGAATATTCTTTATGCCTAAAAGCGGCATTGTCATCAAAACTAATTTTTGCGTCCAGCGCTTTGATTTCATCTTCATTTGTTGATATCAAAGGATTAACTTCGACTAAAGCACAATCCATTTTGGTAAATAGGTTATACATTCCAAATATAATTTTATTTAGCTGTTTGGTTTGAGCTGAATCAAGCCCAAGAAAATAGGCAACCTTTCTTACATGGAATGGCTGGATACCAACAACTGGGTCTATTGGCTGGGTAAGTAATTTGTCCGGGGTTTCTTGTGCAACCTTTTCGATATCCACTCCACCTTCCGGACTTGCTATGATTACATTTCTCTCCGAACTTCTATCCGTTACAAAAGATAAATAATATTCTTTTTTAATAGAAGAAGAAGCTTCGACATAGACTTTGTTTACAACTTTGCCTTCAGGTCCGGTTTGGTGTGTAACAAGAGTCATCCCTAGCATACTCTTTACCGCCTCTCTAACTTCGGCTGGCGTCTTTACAAGTTTAACACCTCCAGCTTTTCCTCTTCCTCCAGCATGAATCTGAGCTTTTACAACAAATTCGTCTAGGTTTAATGATTTTGCATATTCTTCAGCTTCATTCTCATCTTCAAAAACTTTTCCTTCAGAAGTTGCTATGTTAAATCGTCTAAATAAATCCTTGGCCTGATATTCATGAATATTCATAATTGATAATCCTCTTTGTAAACGATTTATTTTTTTTGAAAGAACTTCCTCCACAACCAGAAAAAAGGGTCGTAAAAGCGATCAACCACTCGCTCCTTAAGAGGTATAATACCATTGTCTGTTATTTGAATGTGCTCAGGGCAGACATCGGTACAACAGCGCGTAATATTGCACATTCCCGATCCATAGCTCTCCTTGATATCAGGAACCCTATCTGCCGTATCCAGAGGATGCATATCTAGGCTAGCAAGTCTAATCATGAATCTTGGTCCAACAAATTTATCTTTTTTACTATGATCTCTTAATATGTGGCAAACATTTTGACACAGATAACACTCGATGCATTTACGAAACTCTTGTATGCGATCAACATCTTCTTGCATCATTACATAATCACCATTATCATTCTTTCGCTCTGGATTAGGGGCAAGTGGGGCAATTCTTTTGTTTTGTTTGTAATTCCAAGAAACATCAGTAACCAAGTCCTTCATCACGGGAAAAGTCTTTATTGGTCGTATCGAGATGGTATCTTCAGAGCTATATTCGTTCATACGTGTCATACATGATAGTTTTGGTTTTCCGTTAATCTCTACACTGCATGATCCACATTTTCCCGCCTTGCAGTTCCAACGTAAGCCCAAATCGTTAGCTTGCTCGGCTTGTATACGATGAATTACATCTAATACGACCATTCCTTTTTCGACTTCGATTTGATAATTTTTCATCTCGCCACCAGATTCGTCACCTCTAAAGAGCCTAAAATTTCGCAATCCCATTCTACCTGCTCCTCTCCGATGCTACCTCTTGTTCTAGTTCCTCAATAGTCGAATATGCTATACGCATCAGTTCCTCATCTCCTTTCGGGCGATGCACTTTTTCCGTTTTCATTAACCCATCACTTTGTTTACTAACAACTATATTATATTCAAGTCCTTCCTCTCGTTCACCAGGGAAATCAACTCTAGTATGACCGCCGCGACTTTCTTCTCTTAGTAGAGCTGATTTAGCCACAGCTTCCGCCGTAATTATAAGGTTACGCAAAGACAAAGCTTCATGCCAGCCTGGATTAAATTGCGAAGCACCATCGGCTTTTACATCTTTGTAAGCTTCCTTGAATTTCTCTAGTTGCTCTATGCCTTCGGTTAACAATTCGTCCGAACGGACAATCCCAACTTTATCCTGCATCGCTTCTTGTAATTCCTCATGTAACAAATAAGGGTTTGTACCAGACTCTCTATTTAAAATTTCTGCAGCATAGCGAACACTGGACGTTACTTGATCTTGGTTAATCGATGGAGGTGCATTTAATTCGTTTATATAATCTGCTGCGCCATCACCTGCTAGTTTTCCAAAGACTAGCAGATCTGATAGTGAGTTACCGCCAAGACGGTTTGCCCCATGCATACCCCCTGAGCATTCACCGCAAGCAAAAAGACCAGGGACTGTCGACATTTGAGAATTTGCATCAACTCGAATTCCTCCCATAAAATAGTGCAGAGTCGGGCCAACCTCCATAGGTTCTTTTGTAATATCTAATTCGGCTAATACTTTAAATTGATGATACATAGATGGAAGTTTCTTCTTGATATCTTCTGCGGTTCTGCGACTAGCAATATCAAGGAACACGCCACCATGAGGAGAGCCTTTCCCTTCTTTGACTTCTTTACGAATGGCACGAGCTACCACGTCCCTGGTTAATAATTCCGGTGGTCTTCGTGCACTTTTGTCCCCGTCTAGCCATCTGGCTCCTTCTTCTTCCGTATCAGCGGTTTCAGGCGCATAAAGATCAGGAATATTGTCAAACATGAAACGTTTATTTTCACTGTTTACCAAAATTCCCCCGTCCCCTCTTACTCCTTCTGTTACGAGCGTACCTCTTACAGAAGGAGGCCAAACCATGCCAGTTGGATGAAATTGTGTAAATTCCATATCGACTAATTCTGCACCGGCTTCATATGCCATTGCATACCCATCACCGGTATACTCCCAAGAATTTGAGGTTATTTTCCATGCTTTTCCAGCACCACCAGTAGCCAGAATGATTGCCTTAGCTTTTAACACAATAAAGCGACCCGTATCACGCCACATAGCCACCATTCCAGAGATTCTGTCTCTGTCCTTGAGCAAATCCAAAGCTGTGCATTCCATATATATCTCAATACCTTTATGGACCCCATAATCTTGCAAAGTACGAATCATCTCAAGGCCTGTACGGTCACCTACATGGGCAAGACGAGGATATCTATGTCCACCAAAATTACGCTGGTTTATCAATCCAGAATTTGTTCTATCAAAAACTGCACCCCATTCTTCCAATTCTCTCACACGATCAGGTGCCTGTTTTGCATGCAATTCGGCCATCCTCCATACATTAAGGAATTTGCCACCACGCATTGTATCTCTAAAATGTATTTTCCAATCATCACGATCATCAACATTCTTAAGTGCCGCAGCCATACCTCCTTCTGCCATAACAGTATGGGCCTTTCCAAGAAGCGACTTGCAAACCAAAGCTGTGTTCAGACCTCTTGCGGAACATTGAATTGCGGCTCTAAGGCCAGCGCCCCCGGCTCCTACAACAATTACATCATGTTCTATCGTTTGTATTTCTGACATATCTAATTAGTAACCCCACGTATTGAAATCCACCCAACTCCCATTCGCAACCATGCGAATATAAAAATCTGCAAATGCTACCCAAATCATACTAATCCATGCCCAAAACATATGTCGACCATTCAACCAGGACACACCTTTCCAAAGCCGGTACCTGATATTATGTTTTCCATGAGAGCAAGTAAAACAGTTATGCTTCCCACCGATTAAGTGACGAAAGGCGTGACAACCAAAAGTGTAGCCAGCTAACAAGATTGGGTTCGCAAGTAAAATTATCGACCCAACTCCAATGCCAAATTTCCCATCTCTAAAAAATCCAAGAAGTGCATCATAGGATAGGATTGCAATAAATGCCAATGCTATATACATGGTATATCGATGTAAATTCTGAAAAACAAATAACGCTGTTTCACCTTTATATTCTTTTTGCGGTAAGCCTTGCACGGCACATGCCGGTGGAGACATGAAATATGCGCGATAATAAAATTTTCTGTAATAATAACAAGTTAGACGAAAAGAGAGTGGGCCAAATAATATAAAAATTGCAGGAGAAGCAGGTATTAGCTTTGGCCACCATCCTGGCCAGGAACCAAACAAACTGTGATACATCGGAGCAGCACCTTCGGCAAAAGGGTTAATAAAAATAAGTGGCGAATAAAATGGTGACAAATAGCCTCCGAAGCCTTGCGCATATGCACTCCACCAATAGTAATCGGCTTGGAACACAGCCCACGTGGTATAAATAACAAAGGCAAGGAAGCCCAGTCCGGTCCAAAGCGGTTCAAACCACCAATTGTCTGTGCGGTTCGTGCTACCCAAAGTCGTTGTTTGTAAATCAGATTCCTCTATAGACATTACAAAAGCAGCTCCATTACAAATGAGTATTAAAGTATTCCGAAACCGTCAATTAAATCACAGAGCTCTTTTACATGCAAAGCAGAAGCGTGAAGCTCTTCTTTCTCGGAATCGGTCAATTCAATTTCGAGAATCTCATCTACTCCCTTAGATGATAAAATAACTGGAAGTCCTAAAAACTGATTTTTTACTCCATATTCACCATTTGCAAAGACACAACACGGTAGCAATTTTCTTTGATCTTTTAGAATCGATTCGGCCATATCGACAGCAGAAACTCCCGGAGCATAAAAAGCGCTACCGGTTTTGAGAAGTTTAACAATCTCAGCTCCTCCGTCTCGTGTGCGTTGAATAATCTTATTCAATTTTTTGTCATCAATGAGCTGAGTTATTGGCACCCCAGAAATCGCTGTATAATTCTTTAGTGGAACCATATCATCTCCATGGCCACCCAACACCAAGGTATCAATCTTAGAAACGGCTACGTTAAGCTCCATAGAAAGAAAAGCTTTGAATCTCGAAGCATCGAGAACTCCTGCCATCCCCACAACCCTTTCCTTTGGAAACGCACTAACTTTATGTGCAACATAAGTCATTGCATCTAGGGGATTTGTAATAACAATTAAAATTGAATTAGGTGAATGCTCAACGACGTTTTCGGTAACTTCTTTAATTATTTTGGTGTTGGTAGTTATTAAATCATCGCGACTCATACCAGGTTTCCTAGCCAAGCCAGAAGTGATTATGACAATGTCAGAATCTTTTGTATCTTTATAATCATTGGTTCCAATAATTTTTGAAGATGCTCCTGAAACAGAAAGCATTTGAGTTAAATCGAGCGATTTACCTTGAGGTAGACCTTCGACAATATCAAGTAAAACTACGTCTGCGAGATTAAGCTCAAGTGTCCTATAAGCTGCAGCGGCCCCTACGTTTCCCGCTCCAATGATTGATATCTTTGGGAGATTTGACAATTAACAACATCCACCTTTTTGGAAAGTCTTTTAGACTTTGTCCATATTTTTTATAATCGCGTCACCAAATTCAGAGCACTTAAGAAGGTTTGCTCCTTCAATTTGTCTCTCTAAATCGTAAGTAACATCTTTATCAAGGACCGTCTTCTCCATCGCCTTGACAATTAATTCTCCAACCTCTCTCCAGCCCATATGCTCAAACATCATAACCCCCGATAAAATAACCGAACCTGGGTTAACCTTATCTTGTCCGGCATATTTTGGAGCAGTTCCATGGGTAGCTTCAAACAGGGCTATCTCGTCCCCAATATTTGCCCCTGGAGCAAGTCCTAATCCTCCAACTTGAGCGGCACATGCGTCTGACATATAATCTCCGTTTAGATTAGGGAGAGCTAGGACGTCGTATTCGTTAGTTCTTGTAAGAATTTGCTGAAGCATGTTATCGGCTATTCTATCCTTTATTACAATCATTCCATCCGGTACCTTGCCATTATGCTTATCCCATAAATCATCTTCTGTAATAGTAGAATCTGAAAACTCTTCCTTAGCCAATTCGTAACCCCAATCTTTAAAAGCTCCTTCGGTAAATTTCATAATATTTCCTTTATGAACAAGAGTAACGCTTTCTCTTTTGTTATCTATAGCATACTGAATAGCTTTTCTAACAAGTCTTTTTGTACCAAAAGCACTTATTGGTTTTATTCCTACGCCGGAAAGATCCCTTACGTTTGCGCCTAGTTTTTCTTGTAAAAATTTAATCAAATCATTCGCTTCCTTGGTATTGCTTTCGTACTCAACCCCAGAATAGACGTCTTCCGTATTTTCTCTAAATATAACCATGTCCATATAATGGGGATTCCTAACCGGGGAAGGAGTACCCTGAATCCACCTTACGGGTCTTACACAAGCATATAAGTCCATAATCTGCCTTAGGGATACATTTAGACTTCTAATTCCACCACCTACCGGAGTAGTCAAGGGTCCTTTTATCGATATAAGATATTCACTTATGACATCAGTCGTTTCTTGTGGTAGCCATTCTTTAGTAATTTCTAAGGCTTTCTCTCCCGCATATACTTCAGCCCAAGAAATCTTTTTTGATCCTTTAAAAGCTTTCTCTACAGCAGCTTCAAAAACTCTAACCGAGGCTCTCCATAAATCTGGGCCTATTCCATCACCTTCGATGAATGTAATAATCGGATTATCAGGCACATTATAAGTTCCATCCTTATTGATGGTAATCTTGGCACCGTCATTTGGTATTTTCACGTGTGACATTTCACAATCTCCCTGATATAAGTTCACTGAAAAATATAATAAAAAAAAAGAAAAAATCAATTATTAATTTGATTCTTGCATTTGTCGAAGTACGGTTTGCAATATTCCGCCATTATAGAAATATTCGACTTCCACAGCCGAATCAAGTCTACAAACAACATCAATCTTCCTAGATGAGCCAGAATTGTCTTCTATGTCGATACTTAATTGACATAATGGCTTAAGATTAGATGTAATTTCAGAAATTGTGAACTTCTCATTTCCTGTTATATTATGAAACTCAGCGCTTTCATCTTCTAAAAACTGTAGCGGCAAAACACCCATTCCAACCAAATTGCTTCTATGAATTCTTTCAAAACTTTCAGCGATAACCGCCCTGACTCCTAATAGCATTGTGCCTTTTGCGGCCCAATCTCTTGAACTACCGGTGCCATATTCCTTTCCGGCAATTACAATTAGCGGAGTGTTTTGTTCCTTATATTTCATGGCGGCATCGTATATCGAAAGAGTTTCTCCGGCATCAAAAAGCTTCGTAAAACCTCCCTCGATACCGTCAAGCAGCTTATTTTGAATCCTAATATTAGCAAAGGTCCCTCTCATCATGACCTCATGATTGCCTCTCCTAGAGCCATAGCTATTAAAATATTTAATATCAACCCCTCTGTCCGTTAAATATTTACCTGCAGGTGTATCTTGTGCAAAAGAACCAGCAGGAGAGATATGATCCGTGGTTATTGAATCTCCAAGATAGGCTAAGACTCTTGCATTTTTAATGTCTGAAATTTCAGGTAATTTAATTGAAAAATCTTCGAAGAATCCAGGTTTTTGTATATAAGTGGATTTATTGCTCCATTCATAAATCAGACCTTCCGGTATCAATATTGACTCCCATCTTTCATCGCCAATGAATATATTTTTATATCTATCAGTAAAAGTATCTGAAGAAATCGAACTATTGACTGTTTGCTTAACTTCATCATTTGTAGGCCATATGTCTTTTAAATAAATATTTTTTCCATCTGCTGATACCCCAATCCTTTCATTGTGAAAATCTATATCGACAGTTCCAGCTAAAGCATAAGCGACAACTAAAGGTGGCGAACCAAGATAGGATAATCTTACTAAAGGGTGGACCCTTCCTTCAAAATTTCTATTTCCACTTGACACCGCTGCTACATGTAAAGAATTATCTACAATTATGTCGCCCACTTCTTGTGGCAATGGGCCACTATTTCCTATGCAAGTTGTACAACCAAATCCAACTGTTTTAAAACCTATTTGGGATAAGCTATCTAATAAACCGGCATTACTTAGATAGTCAACAACTACCTTTGAACCTGGAGCTAGACTAGTCTTAACATACGAAGGAGCTTTTAATCCCAATTCGCAAGCTTTTTTTGCAACTAATCCCGCCGTAATCATGACATAAGGATTAGAAGTATTAGTACAACTTGTAATAGCCGCCAATACTACCGAACCATTCTTTAAAGATTCATTAGAACTTTTTAGTTTAAAATTATCTAAATTATTAATTTCCCTTGATTTCAATTCTTTATGAAAAGTATTCTTCATTTCTGATAGAAGAATCCTGTCCTGAGGTCTTTTGGGTCCTGCGAGTGAGGGTTGCACAGTTTCAAGATTTAAGTATAGAGATTTATAATATTCTGGGTCTTTGCTTGATTTATCTCGAAAACTATTTTGGCTTTTATAATATGTTTCCACCAACTCTATTTCTTCTGATGTTCTCCCAGTTAATTTCAAATAATTTAGTGCTTCTTGGTCAACAGGGAAGAACCCCATCGTCGCTCCATACTCAGGTGCCATATTTGCAATTGTTGCCCTATCTGGAAGGGGTAAGTTGTCCAATCCAGATCCGTAAAACTCCACGAACTTGCCTACAACTCCTTCTTTTCTAAGTACCTCAGTAATATTAAGGACTAAATCAGTTGCGGTTACACCTTCACACAAATTTCCTTCTAACTTAAATCCTATTACATCAGGAATTAAAAAATATAAGGGCTGGCCCAACATAGCGGCCTCAGCTTCAATCCCTCCAACCCCCCAACCTAGGACGCTTATACCGTTAATCATAGTCGTGTGAGAATCCGTTCCGACTAATGTATCTGGAATACAAACCTCAGTATTATCTTTGTTAATTTTCCGAACTAGCTTGGCAAGATATTCTAAGTTAACTTGATGCACAATTCCATTTCCTGGGGGTACCGCTCTAAAGTTAGTAAAAGCTTCTTGTGCCCACCTCAAGAAGGAATATCTTTCCTGATTTCTTTCAAACTCAAGCTTCGTATTTAAGGAAAGAGAATTTTCTTCTCTGAAATAATCAACTTGAACTGAGTGATCAATTACTAAATCAACCGGAACTAGAGGATTTATCGATTCTGTATTACCACCCAATTTACTTACAATATCTCTCATGGCAGCCAAATCAGCAACACAAGGAACTCCAGTAAAATCTTGAAGTATAACTCTTGAAGGTCTAAAGGGTATTTCAAATTTTTCAGTTTTATTAAAGATAAATTTCTTTATTAGTTCTTCATTGACAATCTTGTTGTCGAAATTCCTTATAAGGTTTTCCAGCAAGATTCTTAACGAGTACGGCATGCACTCTAAATCAAAAGAAAGATTGTCAGACAATCTAGGTAAAGAATAATAAGCAAGTTTTCTATTTGGAAGCTCAATCTCGGTCAAAAAATCTTTGTTGTCCATTTAGTTAATCAAATACCTATTCCCCGAAATTAATATTTTCTATTTGTTTCAGCTTGTTCAGCCGTGCCTCGTGCCTTCCTGACTCAAAGTCTGTTGTCAGCCAAAGCTCCACAATATTTTTCGCTACAGCGGTTGATAGATGCTTGGCGCCTAAAGCAAGAATATTGGCATTATTATGAGACCTAGACATTATTGCCACATTGACATCGTTTGCGACAATAGCTCTAACATTGGGATATTTATTCGCAACTATATTCATTCCACACCCCGATGCGCAAATCAAAATTCCTCTTTCAAACTGGCCCTGAGATACTCTTTGTGCAACTTCAGATGCGGAATCCGGATAGTCAACCGCCTTGTCAGAAAAAGTTCCAAAGTCTTTATACCCAAAATCTAATTTTTCTAGATAATTTTTTAGCTCTTCCTTGAGTGCAAAGCCTCTATGGTCAGAGCCTATGGCGATTTTCATTTTACCCCTCAAATTTCTTAAAAACCAAACTACAATTAGTTCCACCAAAACCAAAAGAATTACTAACAATCACGTTTATATCTTTCTCAATAGAAACATGTGGAACATAATTAAGGTCACATCCTTCTTGGGGATTGTCCAAATTAATTGTTGGCGGAACTACCCCTTCGTGAAGAGCTAATGCGCTAATACCAGCTTCAATTCCACCAGCAGCCCCCAGAAGATGACCAGTGATTGATTTCGTTGAACTCACTAATAAATTCTTAGAATGAGAATCAAAGACTTTCTTGATCGCATTCGTTTCGTTTATATCGTTTTGCTGAGTAGATGTTCCATGAGCGTTAATATAGTCAACCTCATCATGATTAATCTTTGAATTTCTTAATGCAGAACTCATACATATAACAGGTCCTTCGATAGACGGAGATGTAATATGATGAGCGTCTCCGCTCATACCTGAACTAAGCAGCTCAGCATAAATTGTCGCCCCTCTTTTTTTTGCATGGTTTAACTCTTCTAGAATAACAAGCCCGGAGCCCTCGGACATAACGAATCCATCTCTATCTTTGTCGAACGGCCTTGACGCACCTTGAGGATTCTCATTTCTGGTAGAAATTGCCCTCATTACATTGAATCCCGATATCGCCACGTGAACCAGTGGTGCTTCAGCACCTCCGGCTACCATTGCTACGGCATCTCCTCGTTCAATCATCATGGCAGCATATGCTACAGCATGGGCTCCCGCGGCACATGCGGTTGCAGTAGCGCAATTTGGTCCTTTTAAATTATTAAAAATTGATACGTAACCAGCCGCCATGTTTGGAACCATGGAAGGAACAAAGAATGGAGAAACTCTTGATGGACCTTTCTCATTGTAGACATTAACATTATTTACAAAAGTCTGAATTCCACCTATCCCCGAGCCAATATAGGATCCGACCAAATGAGAATTCTCATCGGTTATTTCCAAGCCCGAATCCTTAAGTGCCAAAGAGGCCGCGGCGGCAGCGAAACAGATAAAAATATCATTCCTTCGAGCTTCCTTAGCATCCATGAAATCTTCAGGATTAAAATCAGAAGGAACTTCCCCGCCGAATTTAGTTTTTAAATCCGAAGCATCAATTTTGGTAAGAAAATCTATACCGGAAACACCTTCTTTAACTTTAGACCACACCTGGTCCTTCCCAATCCCTAAAGAAGAAAGCATTCCTATGCCTGTTACAACAACTCTGTTCATTGTATTTATTTTTTATTTTTAATAATATAATTAATGGCATCACTGACTTTAAGAATTTTTTCAGCATCTTCATCCGCTATCTCAACACTGAATTCATCTTCCATACTCATAATAAGCTCAACCAAATCTAAAGAATCAGCCTCTAAATCCTCAATAAATTGAGAATCCGGCGTAATCTCACTTTCGTTCCTACCCAATTGTGAGGCAATCATTGAGATCACTTTCTGTTTTATTTCTTCTGACATAAAATCCTCCTTTAGGTGTAAAGACCACCATTAATCCTTAAAATCTCTCCAGTTATATATGATGAATCATCTGAGGCTAAAAACAATATAGCTTTTGCCACATCTTCTGGTTCACCAAATCTCGAAAGTGGTATTAGTTCCTTATACTTCTCTTTAGTTTCCTCTGGCAACACATCCGTAAGATTCGTCATTATAAATCCTGGGCTTACAGCATTGACATTAATATTCTTTGATCCCAATTCCTTCGCTAAAGACTTAGTGAATCCCATTATTCCTGATTTTGTAGATGCATAATTTGCCTGACCTGGATTGCCCATCTCGCCAGCCACTGAAGCAACATTAATTATTTTCCCATATTTATTTTTAATCATTGACCGAACCACGTTTTTCGTACAATGAAAAACACCTTTCATGTTTACGTTAAAAACTTCGTCCCACTGCTCTTCTTTCATTCTCATAAACAACGAATCTCGCGTTATTCCTGCATTGTTAACTAGAATATCTATTCTGCCATACTTCTCTAATACATATTTGATTTTTTCCTCTACCGTATCAGATTCAGTTATGTTAAATTGTAAAAATTCAGATTGACCGCCTAAATCTTCAATCTCTTTTAACACTTCTTGTGCTGAATCTTCGGAGCTTACGTCATTTAGAATGACAGTAGCTCCTGCCTTAGCAAATTCTAGCGCTACAGCTCTGCCTATGCCTCTACAACCACCTGTTATTAATGCAATCTTATCATTTAACATTTTTATAATTTTTCCAAATCAGCTTTTTCACCAAAATTAGATATTTCGCAATCTGGCGCAATTCTCTTAATTAATCCCGATAAAACATTTTTTGGTCCTACCTCAAGAAAGGTTTTAACTCCTAAATTTTTATTAAGATGACTAATAGATTGATGCCATAGGACTGGGCTGATTAGTTGATCAAGAAGAAGATTTTTAATTTTGTCTTTATCACTAAGGGTTTTTGCATTGAAGTTGGAAACCATAGGTATTTTAAAATCTAGGAAGCTAATCGAATCTAGAACTATCTTCATTTTCTCAACGGCAGATTGCATAAGTTCGGAATGGAAAGGAGCGCTAATATCGAGCAAAACAACTCTTCGTGCTCCAGCTTTTTTTGCTAATTCAGAGGCTTTCTCGACTGCATGCTTGACTCCGGATATGACGACTTGGCCAATACTATTGTAATTTGCTGGTGCAACATAGGAATCATTTTCCGATGCCTCCTTGCAAATTTCATCAACCTGCTCGTCTGGTAAACCCAAAACGGCAGCCATTCCGCCTACTCCGAGTGGCACTGCTTCTTGTGTGTATTCACCTCTTTTTCTTACGGCCCAAATCGCATCTTCAAAGTCTAAAGAACCAGAAGCCACCAAGGCTGAATATTCACCAAGACTATGTCCGGCCACAAAATCTGGTTTAATATTTCTCTCCGAATTTAAAACTCTGTAGGCTGCAGTGCTTACAGTTAAGATAGCAGGCTGAGCATTTACAGTTAAATGAACATCCTCGTTTTCGAAACAAAGCTCCTTCATGTCTATCCCAAGTTTATCGCTTGCTTGCGCAAATGTTTCTCTGGCTATCTTAAAATTGTCATGAAGATTTTTACCCATTCCAACAAATTGGGAACCTTGCCCTGGAAAAACCAACGCTAACATATTTTTTTTTACACCCTGCAACAAGAACATACTCAACGATTAGACTTTCTTTGATGCCTCGTAATCTTCAATGGAACTATATCTATGAGATATTTTAAGCTCCCCAGATTTTTTATCTTTCGAAAGACCAGCAAGCAAAATTTTTTGATGATTTCTTCTTTTCCTAACCTTAGATTTGGAAGACTTTCTTTTTGGTACTGCCATATAATCATCCTTTTTAACGTCTATTATAGGACAATATCATTATTTTACAACTTGCAAGAGTTTTTTTGTTTCGGTATGTTCTGGATTATTAAATACCTGACTGGTTATGCCCATCTCCACTATTTCCGCACCTGATAAAACCATGACTTTATCACATAAATTCTTAATCAGTCTAAAATCGTGCGTTATGAACAAGACGGTTAAATTGCTCGATTTCATAAGTTCTTTGATAATTATAATTATTTCCGATTGGGATTTTATATCTAGCGAAGACATTGGTTCATCAAATATGATAAATTCAGGCTCAGACAATATGGCCTTTAAAATTAACACCTTTTGTCTTTGGCCTCCACTTAGGCTCATTGGATATTTATCCAAGACTTCAGGAGGCAGACCCATTTTTATAGAGTCTAGTCTAATTTTCTCAACCTTATTAAAAGATTTATCCCCTTGATTAATTTCAAAAGAATCTAAAAGGATATCCCTTATAGATCTTTTAGGATTAAGGGAGCCAAACAAGTCCTGAAAAACGATTTGGACATTTCTTGCATAGTCTTTTCGCTTAATCATAGCTATTGGATTTCTCTTAAAAAGAATCTCTCCAGAATTAGGACTTAAAAGCTTTGTAATCAACTTAGATATGGTACTTTTTCCAGAACCGCTTAGCCCTATCAATCCTAAAGCCTCTCCTTTGTTAATTAAAATATCTAAATTTTTTATTGTCCATTCGGCAGATTCAGTGAATTTGAAAAATATTTTATTCATATTAATAATTTCATTTTTGCTATCATTAGCATCTAAATAATCATTTGTCGGAGATTTTTCTTCTCTAAGTATTGCTTGGTGTTTGTCGTAAGCTTTATCAACTTCTTGCGCAGATTGAAATCTTAATAATTTCTTTTTTCGTATTTGATAATGATCCGAACAATAATTAACAGCAATGCGTGAATCATGAGTAATAATGAGTATGGTCAACCCCCTCTCCTTTGAAATTTTTGACAATAAGTCCAGAATTAATTTCTCATTTACTGCATCAAGTGATGATGTCGCCTCATCTGCAATTAAAATTTTGGGGTCGTTTTGAAGTGCTAGGGCTATTAAAATTCTTTGAGCCATACCGCCACTTAGCTCATGAGGATAACTACCTAAAAGATTCTCTACGTCATTGAAACCAACTTCAACAAGCAATTTAACTATTTTTTTTTTCAAATCGTCTTTATTGGACACATCATCTCTAGCATGTATTTCAAAATGTTTAAATATATTAATCACTGGATTTAATGAGGACAGGGGCTCTTGGGGAATATAAGATATATTTTTTTCATAATTATTCTCAATCTTCTTGCCGTTAAAACAAAAGGTTTGATAATTTTTTCTGGCTCTATATTCGTTCTCTTTTGACATTATCGCATATGCCAATAGGGACTTTCCCGACCCACTGTCCCCCATCAACGATATGAGCTTCGGTTCTTCTATAACAAGATCTATATCTTCTAAAAATATTTCTTTGTTTTTATCATCTGAAATTACATTCATTGATTTTATTTCAAGCAAGTTATCCATATACAGTAAATCTTAGTTGATTTCCTACTAAGATAAAAGTGTATAATTATGAGGTGGAAACATTTATCAAAAGACTGGTTATCGGCGGAGCCGTGTTTGTATTTATCTGTGGGCTTATCTCTTTGTATCTTAATGATATAGAATCCAAGAGAAAGAAAAATAACATTGTTGTTAATTCGTTTATAGAAGAAGAAGTCTATAAGGACAAAGAGAAAACCATTTCGTTGCTTACAGGGTCCGATAAGGTAAAAAAATACAATTCTTCTTATCTGTTGCCGGTGCTTTCGGCCAATTATTTATTTCAACTAGAAGAGCTGGATGGTTCCCTAATAATGTTAGAGAATGTGTCAGAACCAGAATCAGATCTATTAAACGATCTCATTTTTTCTTTAAAAAGTAAGGTCTATGCTAAAAAAGGGATGTGCAATCAATCTTTGCAATCTTTTCGAAAAATAAGCTTTTATAACTCAATCACAACAAATACCAAATCATATCTAAGAAGATGTCTAAAGGAGGAAGGTGTATGATTATTTTTATTTTAATTGGAATACTTGGTGGTTTCATGAGTGGCTTCATGGGTATTGGCGGAGGCCTAGTAATGGTCCCTTTGATGGTTTTACTCGCTAAATTTACCCAACATATGGCCCAAGGGACCTCTCTTGCCGTTCTAACGCTCCCTGTGGTAATATTCGGCGCCTATCAATATTACCAAGAAGGTAACGTAAATCTAAACGCAGCAATAACCATCGCCATATTTTTTTGTGTTGGAATCTTTCTGGGATCTAAAACCGCCCATTTCATGTCTTCAGAAAATCTAAAAATTATATTCGGCCTTTTAATGATATTCGTCGGGATAAAAATGGTGATTAATTAATTGCAAATTTTGTGCAGGCGGCAATTAGTTCATTCGAACTTTTATACCAAACCATATCTTTATCCTTTTTGAGCCAGGTTAGTTGTCTTTTTGCAAGTCTCCTAGTATTTGTCTTGATTTTGTCTATAGCTTCATCTTTATTAAGCTCTCCTTTTAAATGAGAGCATATCTCTTTATAACCTATGGATTGTATAGGTTTCACATTAAGCCCAAACAAATTTATTAAATTTTCAACCTCATTTATCAATCCATTTTCAATCATCAATTCGACTCTTTTGTTTATTAATTCATCTAAATCCTTTTTCTCTATTAACAAGCCGACCTTTATGGTCTCACAGTGGTCTAATTTATTTATACCTTGATTTGCATGCAGCACCGATGGTTTCTGCCCAGATACTTTACTAATCTCCAAATATCTCAGCACTCTCTGAGTATCATTAGAATCGATTCTATTGGCAGATTCCGGATCAATTAAGCATAATTTTTTATATAATTTTTTCAGCCCATATTTCTCTAACTCATTTCGCAGTTCAAGCCTATAGTGATTATCTTTTGGTATTTCAGGAGCCAATCCCTCGATTAATGACTTAATATATAATTGGGTTCCTCCTGATACTATCAAGCAGTCTTTGTCTGTCCTGTCTATTGCTTGCCTGGCAAGCTGCATATAGTTCCATGCATCAAAATCTTGATTTGCTTCAATTATATCAATAAGGTGGTGGGGAACGATTCTCATAGATTCACTAGAAGGCTTTCCGGTACCTATGTTAAACCTCTTGTAGATATGCATAGAGTCGGCAGAAATTATCTCGGTTGGTAAAGTGCGCCCTAATTCGAGAGACAAGCTCGTTTTTCCACTAGATGTTGGACCAGTTAATATGATAAGTTTCTTTTTTGAAATTCTATTAATCTCGGAAATCTTCAATGTTCTGATGAAGCGCTTGCTTTCTACTTAATCGTATTTTACCATCTCTTTCCTTTGATAGGCACTTAACTAAAACCTCATCTCCTTCTTTAAGTACATCGCTTACTGCGCCCACCCTTTCTTTGGCTAATTCGGAAATATGAATCAACCCATCAAGCGTAGGAGTCAGCCCAACGATAGCTCCAAAATCGAGAATTCTCTTTACCGTACCCAAGTAAAATTCACCAACATCTATTTCTCTCACTATGTAAGCAATATCTTTTAGAGCAGATTTACAATTTTCTTCATTAAAGGCAATGATATTGACTTTGCCTGTATCATCAATATCGATTTTTACATCATTGTCTTCGGTTAGTTTCTTTATATTTTTCCCTCCAGAACCAATAATGTCTTTTATCTTAGCTGGATCAATATTAATAGTCGTTATCCTAGGAGCATAAGGAGAAATGTCTTCTTTTCCGGCACTAATAGTTTTTGCCATTTCCGACAGAATATGCAATCTTCCCTGTTTTGCTTGTTCAAGAGCTTCTTGAAAAATCTCCTTACTAATTCCTTTAATCTTGATATCCATTTGCAAAGCAGTTATTCCTTCGGATGTTCCACAAACTTTAAAATCCATATCTCCCAAGTGGTCCTCATCACCAAGAATATCAGAAAGAATAAGATAATCTTCTCCGTCCTTTATTAATCCCATTGCTATACCAGCAACTGGAGCACTAATAGGAGCACCCGCATCCATTAAGGATAACGAGGATCCGCACACGGTAGCCATAGATGACGATCCATTAGATTCCAAGATATCCGAAACGATTCGTATCGTATAAGGGAAAGAGTCTGCATCTGGCAGTACCGCCTGTACAGCCCGTCTCGCCAACTCTCCGTGACCTATCTCACGTCTTCCCGTACCTAGCCTATACGAAACTTCGCCAACGCTAAACGGTGGAAAATTATAGTGGAGCATGAAAGTTTTTCTTTGTTCGCCCATTAGAGTATCTATTCTTTGTTGATCTTCTTTCGTACCAAGCGTACAGGCCACTAGAGCTTGAGTTTCTCCCCTTGTAAAGAGAGATGAGCCATGCGCTCTTGGTAGTATGTTTATCTCAGAAGATATATTCCGAATATCTGCAAATCCTCTTCCGTCAATTCGCACCTTGTCTTTCATCATCATTTCTCTTACAGCCGATTTTTTGTAAGCTTCAAAAATAGATTTGAAGACTTTCTCGTCGAATTCCTGCTTATCGGATTCCGATGAGTGGCTACTAAGTTTCTCCAGGGTCGAGGAATAAATTTCGTGAATCGAATTGTTTCTTTCTTGTTTAGCTTTAATTCTAATAGATTTTTGAACATCACTTGAAATTAAAGAATGAATTTCCTCTGACACTTTAGAATCAATCTCATTTTCTGGTACTGGTCTTTTAGGGAGGTTGGCAATGTCTCCATCGATTAATTTATTTTGCAAATCTATCAACTTTTTGATGTGATCATGCCCGAACATTAAAGCGGATAAGACTTCGTCTTCCGGAACAACATCAGCGCCTCCTTCAACCATCAATATAGCATCGGAGCTACCAGCTATAATAAAATTCAAATCTGCCTTTTCAATCTCTTCATAGGTCGGATTGCAAATAAGGTTATTATCAACTCTTGCAACTCTAACACCGGCAAGAGGTCCGTCAAAAGGTATATCTGATACGCTCAATGCGGCTGATGCAGCAGTAATGGCTAGAGTGTCAGGCGGATTAACATCGTCGGCAGAATATACCGATATCATGACCTGCGTTGGATAGTTATAACCTTTTGGAAACATCGGCCTAAGAGGTCTATCGGTCAATCTTGAGATTAGTGTTTCCGACTCCGTTGGTCTTCCTTCTCTTTTAAAATATCCACCAGGAATCCTTCCCGACGCAAAAGCTTTCTCCTGGTAATTGACAGTAAGAGGAAGAAAGTCATCCTGTACCGGCTCATCAGTGCTGACTACCGTAGCAAGAATGCTAGTTTCTCCAAGTTGCGCCAACACAGAACCGCTTGCCTGCTTGGCAAGCTTTCCAGTTTCCAGACAAAAAGACTTGTCTCCAACAATTTCAGATACTTTTTTATAGGGTTTCATTTACAACTATCTTCTCAAATCAAGTTTAGCAAGAATATCTAGATATTGATTATTGTCTTTTCTTTTAATATATTTTAGTAATTTCCTTCTTTTTTCAATCATCAACAACAGTCCTCTTCTAGAAGAATTATCTTTTTTAAAAGTTTGAATGTGTTTAGTTAGAATTTCTATTCTTTTGGACAAAATAGCAATCTGCACTTTGGACGAACCAACATCTTTAGGGCTTGCTCCAAATTCATCAACAATAGCTTTCTTGTCTAAAATCAAACTGTAACCTCGCTAATTTTAATAGCTTAATAATTAATCAATTATATCGAAAAATCAAGTAAATTTAAGTATTAATAAAATAACTTCACATGTGAATGTGTATATCTCCCGCATCTATCAAACTTGTTATGGATTAATCCGACTGGTGACTGCTTAATAGTCAAAACGATATAGATATCTTTTTCAAATTCAATTCCTATATCATTTGGTGATTTATCTAAAAGATTTAAGAGAGGAACTTCTTTATGATTTGGACACTCTCTTAAAAGACCAATGAAGGTCGAATTCGTTTCTAGAGTTCTAAAAATATCGTCTATTTTGAAAAAATTAGCCTTGTTGCCCTTAAGGATGGAAAAATAATCATTTGAATCTTTGATATCAAACACTCCACTAGATAATCTTGTAAGATTGCAAACTGTAGCATTTAATCCTAATCTGAGCCCCACGTCTCTAACAAAAGACCTTATATAGGTACCTTTTGAGCATCGCACTTCCAGGTCAAATGTATATTTTCCAATATCATTAACTAATATACTGTAAATTTGCGACACTCTTTCGGGAAGACTAACTTTTTTACCCTTCCTAGCATACTTATATGCACTCATGCCTTCTATTTTAATTGCAGAATACCGTGGTGGCACATACCTGTACTCCCCTTGGAATGATTTAAGTACAAGATTCAATTTATCAAGTCTGATATCGGTTATTTTTGAAACTGCTTCAATGCTACCCGAGATGTCTAGCGTATCTGTTTGTATACCTAAAAGGACCTTGACCTTATATGCCTTTACTTGTTCTTGGACAAATGGAATCAATTTAGTAAGTCGTCCAAAAAATATTACAACAACCCCAGTTGCTAAAGGATCAAGAGTGCCAGAATGCCCAGCTTTGTCTGCATTGTAAAACTTTTTAAGTTTATTAGCAACATACGCCGTTGTTAAACCACAAGGCTTATTAACGATTAGTATTTTGTTCATCTTTAAGTTCAAGAATGATTTTTTCTATTAATAATTCAAGATCTCCGTCAAACATAAATCCAGATGCATTTTTATGTCCACCGCCACCAAATTTATTTGCAAAATCAGAAAGATTATAGTAATTATTGCCCCGCAAACTCGCTTTCCATTTTTGTGGTTCAATTTCTCGTATAAAAATTCCTAGTTCTACGTCAGAATAATTAATAAGAGAATTTGCTATGCCTTCCGAATCCTCCTTGGAAGTACGAGTTTCTCCATAGAAAGAATTTGTCGAGTAACACATGGCGGTTTTGATTTCTTTTTCAAATCTTAAAGTCGAATATATTTTAGTTCGCAGAGCCAATTTCTTAATCTCCCCTGTCTCGAATATTTTATTATTTATTGACTGCAAATCGCCACCTGATTTGATTAGTTCATGGGAAATAAAGAATGCCTCTTCGTTTGAGTTAGAGTTTTTAAAAGATGAAGTATCGGTAATTATAGTCGTTAGAAGACACGTGGCAATATACGAATCTATCAGTCCTTTAAATTCTTTAATGAGACGAAAAATAAGTACTCCTGTGGAGCAGGCTTCCGTATCTATATATAGACTTGCCTCATTTATTTTATTGTTTTCATGATGATCGATTACAACTATGGGTTTTTTCGTATTTATAAAATTTAAATCTATATAATTAGACATATCTGACCCTGTTCTCTCGAAATCGTTTAGGTCCACGATAATAAGTAAGTCAAAGTCCGTGGGTAGAAGATCAACTGAAGTATAAAAACTAGTAGAACTTAAGAAATTAAGATAACTTGGGATGCCATCTCTATTGTAGACAGAACAATCTTTTGATGATTTACCAAGGAAGGCACAAAGAGCCAGCGACGATCCTATGGCATCACCGTCAGGATTATAATGTGAGACTATTAAAATTTTTTTACTATTCTCAACTATATTTTTTATCTGAGATAAACTACAATTTTCCCGTAGCATTTTTCCAACCTAGATAGTCTGACTTGTCTTATCAAAAGTAAAGATTTCTATTTGATCTCCTTGTTTGATATCGTCTGCATTATCAAATCCGATGCCGCACTCAAATCCGTTGGCAACTTCTTTGACATCATCTTTGAATCTTTTTAGAGAAGTAATTGTAGACTCGAACAATACCTCGTCATCTCTTTTGACTCTTATATTATGGCCTCTTATGACCTTGCCATCATTAACGAAACATCCAGCAACCTTACCTTGTTTTGTAAGATTAAATATTTCTTTGATTTCTGCATGACCAATGATTCTTTCTTCAAGAATCGGATCCAAAAGTCCTTCCAATAACTCTTTGATTCTATCTAAAACTTCATAGATTATTTCATATGTCTCATATCTAACTAAAGATTTATCTAGCAAAGCCTTAGTTCTAGATTCAATAGCAGTTGAAAAACCAAGTATCATCGAACTCGTTGACTCAGCAAGCATAAAATCCGACTCGTTAATAGCCCCCACCGCAGAATGTACAATTTTGGCTTTACATTTTTCAGACTCAAAATTATGTAGAGCTGACACCAAAGCATCCAACGACCCTTGGGTATTAGCCTTCACGATAATGGGTAGTTCTTTAATTTGATTTAACTGTAAATCGGAATCGATAAAATCAAGATCTACGGTGTGCACCTTAAAAGCTTTCTCGTCTTCAATTGTAGCCAATCTGTTTCTAATTATGTCTTTAGCTATTTTTTCATTTTTAACAATATTATAAGGTAACCCAGCATCAGGAACACCATTAAGACCTAATATCTCAACAGGAAAAGAGGGGCTTGAAGAATTTAATTGCTGTCCTTCGTCGTTAACCAGGGCACGAATTTTTCCGAAGTTTGTTCCGCAAAGAATTATATCGCCTTTATTGATTTTGCCCTCTTTAGATACAAGTGTTGCAACAACGCCTTTTCCTTTGTCTAGATAAGATTCGAGTATATATCCAGACGAGGGTACTTGATCGTTTGCTTTCAACTCCATCACTTCTGATTGAAGAACAATTAGCTCCAATAATTCATCAATACCAGTTCCATTAAGTGCAGAGACAGAAACAAACGAAGTATTTCCTCCCCAATCTTCAGAAGTCAGTTCATGTTCCGACAGTTGAGTTTTGATTACTTCAATATTAGAATCAGCCTTGTCTATTTTATTTATGGCCACTATTATCGGAACATCGGCTGATTTCGCATGACTTATTGCTTCAACCGTTTGAGGCATTACACCATCATCCGCAGCAACTACAAGTATTACAATATCCGTGACGCTTGCTCCTCTAGATCTCATCGCTGAGAATGCTGCATGACCAGGTGTATCAATAAAAACCAAATCTTTCCCTTTGAACGAGAAGCTGTAAGCCCCAATAGATTGGGTTATGCCACCATGCTCTTTATCTACAACTTTAGATTTACGAATGTAATCAAGCAAAGAGGTTTTTCCGTGATCGACATGACCCATTACGGTGATAATCGGTGGTCTAGTTTGAATATCAGAGTCTTGCCTTACGACTCCTTCCTCAAGAAAAGATTTTTCGTTATAACTATCAACTTCTACATCACAATTAAATTCAGAGGCAACAATAGTGGCTTCATCCGAATCAATTTCGTCTTTAGCGGTCAAACTAAGCCCTAATTCAGATGCTTTTTTAATTACTTCATTGATTTTAATTTTTAGCTTGCTCGCCAAAAGAGAAATAAGAATTTTCTCTTGAATTTTAATCTTATTAATTTTAGGTTTAATCTGGTCTTTGGTTTCTTCTTCTGTGGATCCATTCTGAATTTCATCGGATTGCGAATCTCTTAAATTTCTTGATCTTTTAGGGAAATTATTTGAAATTAAATATTCCTTTCTTCCACCAGGCAATTTAGCTCTTACCGCTTTTCGTAAGACATCCATTGCATCTTCATCAATAATTTCTTGCTTAGAAGGTTTAATTTTCATTTTCTTTTTTGGTTTACCAATTTGAGAGCCCTGGGAACCTTTAGATTCTTTTTTCTTATCTTGTGCTTGACCAGAACTAAATCGAGACCTATCCGACTGTTTACCTAATTTTTCAGTTTTAGACTCTACAGGTTCGGCAGTCTTCTGATCTGACGGCGGAGGAGTGTGAGCTTTTTTAGAATCACTAGGTGCAGATGTATCTTGGGTGTTATCAAGCGTATCTGTTGGCACAGAACCCGCATCTACATCCTTAATGGTAGCCTGACTAGGAGTTTTATCGAGTGTTTCAAGTTCTACAGGGTCATCACCTGTATCGTTTTCAAGTACCGCCTTCTTTTCTTCGATAGGCTTCTTAGGGGCTTGCTTTCTTCGTATTGTAACCGTTACCCCTGTTCTTTTAACTATATCTCTGGGTGATTTTTTATTATTTGAATCTGGAGTTTTATTTGAAAATGCTAATTTAATTTTTTCAGCTTCCTCTTCCGTTATATTGCTCGCCGAGCTTCGTGCAATAATAGACAAGTCTTTACACTTCGCTAAAACATCTTTGATTTCAACTGACATTTCTACGGCTAAATTTTTTAATTTTACTTTGCCCATTGTTAATACTTAAAGCTCCTTATTGTATCTCCTCAGTATTTTGATCCGCATCCTCATCAAGAGCTTCTTCCTCTAAATCAACCTCTTGGTTTCTTAATCTTTCTTGCAGTGCGGCTCGTGCGGCTAATTGGATTTGGGTGACATCCTCATCGTTTACAATTCCAGACGACTCTTTAATTGCAGACGTATCACCAAATGCTATATCTTCTAAAGTATGAAAACCACCGCTAAATAATAAGTTCGCATTAACTTCGGAGACATTTGGAAGGGTTAATAATAATTTAACAACATTCTCTTGTTCTTCTTTTAGTTGCAAGTCGGTTTTCACCGTTATCTCCCAGCCTGTTATGTTAGAAGCTAATCTCACGTTTTGACCTTTCCTACCTATAGTCAATGAAAACTGGTCGGAGTCAACAATTACTTCCATAACTTTTGATGCTTCATCCAGAATAACTTTATTTACTCTCGCCGGAGACAATGCGCTACATGCAAATTTTGCTACGTCAATTGACCATGGAACAATGTCGATTTTCTCGCCTTTCAATTCTTGGATTATATTTTGCACCCTAGAGCCTCTCATGCCTACACATGCACCCACAGGATCAATATCGGAGTCACTTGATGATACAGCGATTTTAGTTCTACCTCCTGGGTCTCTGGAGATAGCCATAATTTGAACTATTCCTTCGTTTATTTCAGGAACCTCCGCTCTAAACAATGCTTCCACAAAGCTTTTGTCAGCTCTGGATATAATTAGTTGAGTACCTCTTTTTTCTTCTTCAATTTTTAATAATACGGCTCTTAATCTATCTTTTGGTTGAAAATATTCCCTGGGGACTTGTTCGTCGTATGGAATAATGGCCTCAGTTCTTCCTATATCAACGACAATGGCTCCTCTTGAGATTCTTCTTACGATTCCATTAATAAGTTCGCCTTGTCTATTCCTGAATTCTTCATAGATTACCTTCGCCTCGGCTTCCTTAAGTTTTTGAATAATCTTTTGTCTTGCATTCTGAATTGCAATCCTGCTGTATTTTGGGCTAAGCTTAACGCCTATCTCTTCGTCCATCTGAATATCCGGGTCAAACTTTCTAGCCTCCTCCAGAGAAATCTCCATATCTTCATCGAACACATCATCTACCACCTTTTTGAATTCAAAAAGCTCCAATTCGTTATATTCATTAAATTGACATTCCAAATCTTTATATGACGGATCGGTTTTTAATAATTTATGTGCTGCAGAAACAACGGACTCATTGACCGCCTCCAATATTATTTCCCTATCAATACCTTTATCTTTTGAAACAGACTCTATAACACGCCATAGTTCAGTACTCATTAATGATTCTCCTTATAAATTTAAATTCGCCTTCTCGATATTTGCATACTTAATTGTATATAATTCTCCGCTATCGTTTATATTAATATGATCCTCTTTTACCGACTCAACTTGTCCTATGAACACATCCCTCTTCCCTTCGTATGGCACTGAAAGTTTGATTTTCACTTTTTTCCCCTTGTGTTGTACAAAATCAGAAATCGATCTCAAAGGTCTTTGCGGTCCTGGTGATGATACTTCGAGCAAATACGACGAGTCGATTAAATCATCAAGGTCAGTGGTGCCATTAACTATTTTATTGAATTGAACACAGTCGTCGATATTAATTCCACCAGGCTTGTCAATATATACCACTAATTTTAACGCTGGTGGCGAGTTCAAAAAATGCACATCGATTAATTCGTAATCATTCTCAACACACATGGCATTCAATAAATTTACTATTTGTTGCTTGAAATTTCTTTCCAAATTCTCTTCCTCATAAAAAAGAAGCGGGGCATGCCCCGCTTCTCTTTAATTAGTACTAATCATAACATTTGGGTTAAACTATGCAATCTCCCCGGCAAAGGTCAATTCCAATTTTCTCAATTTCTTAATTTGGTCTCTGACATGAGCTGCTTCTTCAAATCGTAACTTCTTTGAAAGTTCATCCATCTGTTTCCTTAGTCTAGCAATCTCAGAAGAAATTTCGTGAGGGGGTATAGTTGGATATTGATCCAAATCAGGTTCGTGATAATCAATGTTGTAGATTGAAGAAATATCAGAATCCACTTTCTTTTTTATCGACTTAGGAGTTATCTTATTATTCTTGTTGAATTCCAATTGTTTTTCTCGCCTCCTATCGGACTCTTGTATGGCGGCTTCCATAGATTTTGTTATTTCTTCAGCATACATTATCACCCTTCCGTTCAAATTTCTTGAAGCTCGACCAAACATCTGAATAAGTGATGTCGTGGACCTCAAAA
>PCAG01000049.1 GCA_002730475.1 Spirochaetales bacterium
GATTAGTGCTAATACAGCGTTAATGTATGGTGATATACACGGGATTATAGGTAAATCGCTACCGGAAATCAAATTACTAGAAATCGAATCAGAGGAGGATGTTGTTTTAGAGTGATGGTGGTATTGCTCCATTCAACATTTCCATATTGCAAAACAAACACACTCTTATAATATTTAAGTCAGTAAAGCAGTTACGAGTCACTTTCAACACATTTTAATAATTTTCAAAAAGATAGTTTTACTTGTTCATACGAGTAAGACTTTATACATACATTTATATTTCCAGCAAAGAGTATATTTGCCCTCTATTTCAATGTGGACAAACTAACAAAAGAAAAACGAAGCTGGAATATGTCCCGTATCAGGGGCAAAGATACAAGACCGGAAAAGATAGTACGTTCAGTTTTACACAAAGATGGTTTTCGTTTTCATGCGAAGAATGTTTGCACCATTTAATGCCTTAGTTTAATAATAGAAAATATTCAATCGTGGTTTGTTGGCTTTGTTGTAATTACAAAATCTAATAATAAATGATGAGGTCGTTACTAATATGAAAACTATTGAGAGCATACCCCATGCTGGAAGAACTTTCGAAGCTTTGAGAAGTTTGGGATACGATTTAAATTCGTCTATTGCTGACATTACAGATAACGCTATTACTGCAAAGACCCATGCAAAGAATATTTCCATAATTTTTAAACGTAAGGGGAAAAAATTTATTTGCAGAATAAAAGATGACGGTGTTGGCATGACAAAGAAAGAACTTGAGGAAGCAATGAGAATAGGAACAGAAACCTCATATGGTATGCATGATCTCGGTAAATTCGGAATGGGTATGAAGACAGCCTCACTGAGTCATTGTAATATTCTTACTGTTATTTCCAAGACTAAAAAGACAGAAATCGTCGGCTACAGATGGGATATGGGTCACGTGAAAGGTGCCAAACAATGGGCTCTGCTTCAGCTAAATAAAGAGGAAATTGCAGAAGACCTGAAGAGTGAAAAACTTACATTATCGCGAAATGGTACTATTATCTTCTGGGATGATCTTAGATTGCTTGATGATGAATATAAATCGTATACGAGCCATAAACTTGCTGAAAACTTTTTTTTTACTATCCTTGGTAAGCTTAAACTGCACCTTAGAATGGTTTTTCACAGATTTCTGGATGACAGCCTGGGAAGTCAAAAGAAATTAAATATTGATGTAAATGGAGATAATCTTATAGGTTGGGATCCATTTTGCCGAAATGAAATTAATACTATCAAATCAAATCTTCCTAAAGATCTTTCTGAGCTCAGTATTCCAGGATTTAAAAGTCCTATTATTATAAGAAGTTATATATTACCCAGCAAAGCAGGTTTTTCGAGTAAAAAGGCCTGGGAGGAAGCAAAGGGGCTTCTATCCTGGAATGATTCACAGGGATATTACATCTACAGAGCAAACAGATTAATCAGATTTGGAGGTTGGCATGGGACTAAAGCAAAGGACGAGCATGATAAATTGGCGAGAGTCAGCATTGATATAGACCCTTCCCTTGACAGGCTTTTCAGAATAACTGTTAATAAGAATAAAGTGCAGTTTCCAGAAAACCTCGTTAACCATTTGAAACACAAGGTAAATCGCAAGGTAACCAAAGAAGCACAGAAACAGTATAGAGAATCCGGTGAAAAGGCGAAGATTACCAATAAATTCAGAAACCAAAAAACTAAGCTTACCAGCATTTCAAAAAATATGGTTGAAGAAAGGAATATTAAAACTAAAAAAAGCAGAGAATCGGATAATATTTCAGTAACAAATCCAGGTGGTTTTTATTTGTCTAATAAAGTTCAGGAGTTTCTGAAATATGGAACTGACAAGAATAATTATGAAGTTGTGTGTGATAATCTTGATGATGATCATTTATGGAAAATAGTATGTAACACCGGGGAAAAATTTAAAGTAATTATAAATGCCAGGCATCCTTTCTGCTCCAAACTTTATAGTTCTGGTAAAAACAAGGCATTAACAAGTGCCATTGATGCCCTGATTTTCTCTCTTGCCTTTGCCGAACTATATAGTAGAAACGAACATAATGCTTTATTGATAGACACATTTAAAAGAGCTTGCTCTGAGGTACTTAAACGATTATTGAAGGAGGAGCTGATATAGACATGGACGAAACTGTTATAAGTCGAATAACTGATATTTTGACCCAGCGATTTTATGAACGAGGCATTGATAATTTTGACCTTGATACAGAGCTAAATATCAGCGATCCTGTTAAAGACAGGCAATTAACAGCTGAAGAGAAACATGAAGCAGGAAGAAGGGTGCTGGAGAAAATGAACTACAAGAAATCTTATGACGGTGCTGTTCTGAAACCCATTTCTGTAATCGATGATCCAAGAGAACACGAAAAATGGTACGATGATTGGCTTGTTGAAAATAATAACGAGATAGGAAGATTTTATTGGAAGAATCTTGAAAACTATCTAAGTAGTGTTTTGACAAGGAATTATGGCCCTGAAAAGGCTGGGGAAATAGTCAAATCTATTGATGAGGCTACTTATGGTATCATGGAAAAGCTTGCAAATCCCAAGAGAACAGAATTCAGTTATAAAGGACTTGTGGTTGGATATGTTCAGAGCGGGAAGACAGCAAATTTTTCTGCACTGATTGCAAAGGCAGTAGATGCTGGATATAAGTTTATAATTGTTCTTTCAGGTATCCATAATATACTTCGTCTTCAGACTCAAATCAGACTTGACAAGGAATTAACAGGCATGAATGATCATGGCCTGGAAGATGATTTTGTTAAGCTTCCTCCGGATATAAAAAAATGGAATAGGCTGTCCACTGCAAATAATGATTTTGCAGACGTAAATCTGAATCGTTTCAACGTTTATTGCACTACATCAAGCCCTGTACTTGTCGTCACTAAAAAAAATGTCACTCTATTGGATAAACTTATAGAGTTTATTAAGGCCGCTGATGAAACAAACAGAGCCCAAATGCCTCTGTTATTAATAGATGATGAAGCAGATCAAGCTTCAATTGATATAAAGGCCAACAGCCCTGATACTTTAACCAGCAAGACCAATGGTGCAATAAGAAGTCTTTTGGCCCTTTTCCAGAGGAAAACTTATATTGGATATACGGCCACACCTTTTGCCAATGTTCTTACAGATAAGACCACCGAGCATCCCGATCTTGAAGACGATCTTTATCCAAGAAATTTCATAGTATCCCTGCCTGAACCTGAAGGGTATATTGGCACAGCAACTATTTTTGAAGGAAACTTGTCAGATATCTTTGTCAGAGAAATTCCAGATGAAAGAAATACACTTACAAATAACCAGATGACCGTAAACCTAATGAGATCAATCGATGAGTTTATCATATGTTGTGCGGTAAGAAACATAAGGGAAGACAGGCAGGAACCCATGAGTATGCTGATACATGTTTCACATAAAATTTCTGATATGGGTACAGTTCGTGGACTTGTTGAAGAGTATTTCAACAATATACGTACAAAGTTCGGAGACAAAGAGGGAAGAGAAAAAATGAGGGATGAATATAATCACATATGGGAAGAGTTTAGAAGCAGCTCTGAAGCAATTAATCGGGAACTTAGCCTGAATAACCACTTACCTGATTCTGAAGAAATATGGAATGAAATAAATAACGTATTATCTGTTGTCAGTATTCTTGAATTAAACAGCGATACTGAAGACAGGCTGGATTATACAACAGGTGAAGAAATTAAAGTCATCGCAATTGGCGGTAATCAGTTATCCAGAGGTTTAACACTGGAAGGGTTGATGACAAGTTATTATCTGAGGGAAAGCAGGCAATATGATACGCTACTGCAAATGGGCAGATGGTTTGGTTACAGAAAGGGATATGAAGATCTAACAAGGGTTCACACTTCTATCCGAATATGGGAAAGTTTTGAACATCTTGCCTTGGTAGAAGAAGAGATAAGGGGTGAAATGTACAGATATGAGGAGGAAGAGGGAAGGACGCCAGCAGAAATGGCCATTCCAATAAGAGATCACAGGTTTTTGAATGTTACTGCTCGTAATAAAATGGGAGCAGCAGTGAGAAGACAAATTTCATATAGTGAGTCACTAAACCAGACAATCTGTTTACCATTGAATCGTCCAGATCATCTTAAGAAGAATTATGAACTTGGCGAAAATTTTATCAAGAGCGTTAATCGTGATTACAAGTTTGATCGTATTGATGATCTAAACCTATACCTTGCCATAGATGTCCCGGGTGACTTAGTTCTAACAGAGTTTTTAAACAAATATGTATTTGTGGACAAGGAATCATCAGGGAAACGAGGACTCGATTCAGATCGTATGCTTAGCTACATTTACAGGAGATTAAATCACGAAAATCGTGAACTGAAAGATTGGAGAATTGCTCTGGTGGGGAATGAAAAGCCAACATCAGAGAACAGGCCTGTTGAATACGGAGGATTTGAATTAAACAGAGTACAGCGTAGCAGGAAACATACAGAAGCAGGTTATAACATTGGTGTTTTAACGGAGCCAGATCATTTGAGAATTGATCTTCCTCCAGAACCTGAGGATGATAGTAATAACAATGTTCCTTATTACATAAGAGCAAGAAATCCACAAAATCCTTTATTATTGTTATATGTAGTCTGGAGTGAGAGTAAAGCAAGAGTCCCTATCCCTAAAGAAAAGCTTCAACCTGGTCAAAGAATAAACCTTTACGAATTTATAGATTCGGAAAAAATTGATGTGCTAAGTTTAGCCATTATACTTCCAAGAAGTGCCTGTGAACCTTTTGATTATGTGGGACAGTAGTTGTGTATTTCAAAAATTTAAACATTAATACCTGGAGTGAATGGGATGATACCGGTGATATTGTCACGGGTTATCATGGACGCTTTTTAAGTCAGGCAGATGGAGCAGAATCAAATCTGCTGATTTTTAAAGATGAGGGGAAGAAACTTCATTTTGTAATTGCAGATGATTCTGTTGCTAGAAAGGATATACATGACCCTAAAGTAAACGGCTTAAAAATTGAGTTAAAAAAATATAAATTTCGTGAAGTAGAAATAAAACAGTTTATAGATCTTGAATGTTCTCTAAATGCATATATCAGTGAATTTACAGAAATAGTAAAAGAAATTGCGGAAAGAATCCTTGACTCAAATGAGTTGCCTTTAAAAGCCGTTACAGAAATTATCAGTAACTGGAAGTCTTTCTGGACTTCCGAGAAAAAACAAATCCTTTCAGACGCTGAACAGATTGGTCTAATATGTGAATTAAAAGTACTTAAAAAACTGTGTGAAATTAATCATGTTAATGCCTTGAGTTCGTGGAAAGGCCCTCTCGGAGAAAAATACGATTTTATCTTCTCAAGCTGGGTCTTTGAAGTTAAGGGTACCAGTAATGAAGGTCATATTCATATTATCAACGGTCTGGACCAACTCAAACCACCATCTGAAAAGAATCTTGCATTAATTTCTTTTCTTGCAACAAAAACTGAGGATGTCAAGGCACAGAGCGTGCAAACCTGGATAGAGGATATAGAAGTAAATATACTGAAAAATAATGCTGATGTAGTTAAACGTTTTTACGATTTGCTCATAGGTTACGGATATAATCGAATTCACAAAGAGGAATACAAAAAAACAAAGTTCGATATTTATGATGGAAATTTTTATTTAGTTAACGATACTTTTCCAAAATTTACTTCTGATCATCTTAAAAAGTCCTTAGACAACAGGATTTCTGAAATACGATATATGATTGACTTGGAGGGATTACCTGGAGAAGTTTTTGAAAATATTTCATTGGATGATTATTTTTATTAAAGGGCCCTTTTTTGTATAACCTGTTGAGATTAAGAAAAGAAGCCATTGCTGGAGGATGGGATTTTTAAAACTGAAAATGAACCTTCAAAAAAGTAATAAAATTGGAATAATAGATATCTTTGCTGGGCCTGGTGGTTTAAGCGAAGGCTTTGCTTCTTTTAGTTGCAGGACCAGTAAAACCAGATATAGAATCCTGCTTTCAATAGAAAAAGACCCAATATCACATAAGACACTTGAATTAAGAAGTTTTTATCGTCAATTTGATACAAAAAAGGTGCCTATTGAATATTATATGTACTTGAGAAATGAAATTAATAGAAATGAATTATTTAATAAATTTATTAAAGAGGCAGGTAATGCAGAAAACGAAGCATGGCTTGCTGAGCTTGGCAGTACATTACATACCCACGAGCTGGTAGACAAAAGAATAATAAATTCACTGAACGGATTAAAGGACTGGGTGTTGATAGGAGGTCCACCTTGTCAGGCTTATTCTCTGGTTGGTCGTGCGAGAATGAAGAATGATAAATCATTCAAAAATGATCCAAGGCATTATCTCTACAAGGAATATCTGAGAATTCTTGCGAAACATGCCCCTCCAGTTTTTGTGATGGAGAATGTAAAAGGTCTTCTTTCTTCAAAAGGGGCAAATAATGAAAGAATATTCGATAGAATAATTAACGATCTTTCAAATCCATTAAAGGCTGTTATAAATGTAAAGAAAAGATATGAACAAAAACCATTAAAATATAATATATATTCATTTGTTAAGGCTGATATAAGTAATAATTTATTAATGCCATCAGACTATGTGGTTAAGTGTGAAAATTATGGAGTGCCCCAGGCTCGTCACAGGGTAATATTACTTGGAATTCGCAGCGATATTAATGTATTGCCTGATATTCTTAAGAAGGTTAGAGGTATAAATATGTGGTATGTGATTTCTGACCTCCCCGAAATCCGCAGTGAATGTTCAAAAAGAAATCACAAAGGAACAACATGGCAGAATTCAATTCGTGAAATTGTAGATTGCAGATGGCTTAACAATTTAAAAGGAGATTATGATCTGTATCATGAAATTAAGAAATTTGCTCAAGGCACAAGTGGTCCTTTAACAACAGGAGCAGAATTCACAGAGGGAAATTATAAATGCAAGTATAAACCCGCTTGGTTCCACGACAAAAGAGTGAGGGGTGTTTGTAGTCACTCTGCACGTTCGCATATGAAAACTGATTTACACAGATATATATTTACAACTTGTTACGCAAAATTAAATGACAAATCCCCTAGGATCAGAGATTTTCCAAAAAGTTTACTACCAAACCATAAAAACGTTGCTAACGCCATTGAAGATAAAATATTTTCAGACAGGTTTAAAGTACAAATAAAAAATAAGCCTTCTTCAACTATCACTTCACATATAGCAAAGGATGGGCATTATTATATTCATCCCGATCCGAAACAGTGCAGAAGCTTAACTGTAAGGGAAGCAGCTCGCCTGCAAACATTTCCGGATAATTATCTTTTTGAAGGGCCCAGAACTGAACAGTATAAGCAGGTAGGTAATGCAGTACCACCACTGTTAGCAAATCAAATAGCCAGGATAGTCCATAAAATCATCCAGGACAACAATTTAATTTAGCTATGGATATACTTTCTAAAGAAAAACGTAGCTGGAATATGTCCCGAATTCGTTCAAAAAATACTAAACCAGAAATTGCAGTACGCTCATTGCTTCACAGAGCAGGATACAGGTTTCGACTGCATGTTAATTATCTTCCTGGGAAACCCGATATAGTTCTCCCAAAACATAAAACGGTGATTTTTGTACATGGTTGTTTCTGGCACAGGCATCCGGGTTGTAAGTATGCGTATACACCAAAAAGCAAACGAAAATTTTGGGGGAAAAAGTTTAAACAAAATATAGAAAGGCACAAAAAAGTTACCAGAGAATTAGAAATTATTGGATGGCGAGTAATTGTAACATGGGAGTGTGAAGTATCTAATACCAGAAAATTATTTAATTCAATCACAAAAAATTTGAAATAGCGGGTCGGGAACCAAACCAGAACTTCGTCTATTTATTGTTAACGAGAAAAGAATAATGCGCATAATCCTATCACAGAGAATTGATGTGGCGTCAGAGTATGAAGATGTCCCTTTTTCTGTTTATCATTTCCCAAAACGATACATAAATCAGATTCATCCTGGTGATCGCTTTATTTATTATCAGGGGAGCCGCTATAAAAAAGATCATCGGTATTATTTTGGTTGTGGAGTTATTGGTAATGTTGAACCAGATCCCACGGGTGAATACTTTTATGCAGAAATATTCGAAGGTCACCCTTTTAAACATAAAGTCCCAATATATCATCCCGATGGTGGTTTCTATGAATCTATTGACTTTGCAGATGTAAGAAATAAGCCAAACCCATCATGGCAAAATTCAATAAGAAAGATATCAGACAGAGCATTTAATGCAATTCTCCAATCTGCAGATATGAATATAGACGTGGGGAACCAATCCAGTCAGCTTGAAAGCAATAATAATCCTATTGATACCCTAAAAGAGCTCAACAAAAGATTCAGAACTTTATCAGCACAAGAGAGGTCGAAAAGAATACAAAAACACTTAGACAGAGGTTCATCTGTGACAAAGGCTTTGAAATCAGTATTAGGGGCCAGTTGTCAAATTTGTGGATGGTCTGGGTTTGCAAAAAAAGACGGTAGTAATTATATTGAAGCGCATCACCTTGTGCAAATGTCAGAGAAATCAAAAGGTTCTCTTTGTACAGAAAATATAATTTTAGCTTGCCCAAATTGTCATAGAGAAATTCATTATGGGAAAAATGCAGATGTATATGGAGATGGCAATTTAATTTGCATAGATTTGTCTAATCATAAGACTAAAATAATGAAAAATACAATAGCACATCTTGAAAGCGTTCAAAATATTTCTAGTTAGTTTCTGAGCCCCAAAGGAATGAACTTATCTACCTATGAATTAAACGTCTGACAAGGTGCTTATGTTGTAGGGTCATAAGTGCTTACGTAGCAACAGGCGTTTTTGGGTGTCTAAATGGGGAATTATTAGCAATAAAACTATGTTTTTCATGGTATTTTTACCCCAATAATAGCAGTTATTTGAGACATGTTCCCCATAGAATTTCCAGTTAAATCCGATCTCAAAATTATCAAATATCCACTTTTAATCACAAATAGTATTTTTACGGATAATATAATCAGGTTAGGGCCAGGTAGCCCCCGAACGCTGGCAATCTCTACCAGTTGTCCCAATTCATCTTAGAGAGCTGCGAAAGAGAGGTAGCGTCATGACTCAAAAAAAGCAAAGCAAACCTTCAAAGAATCCTGCCGCTA
>PCAG01000050.1 GCA_002730475.1 Spirochaetales bacterium
TCGGTAATCTGCAGACAATCATCTACTAGTCCCTTACAGTCTTTGTACGACAAATCATGAATCACGCCCTTTATCTTAGGTATGGAGTGGTAATTCATGCTCAATTCATTCACACCTAAACCGATAAAAATCGGTAGGCAAGTTATATCGCTAGCCATTTCACCACAAACCGAAACATATTTGTCATTCGGTACATTGCTCATTATAAATCTTAGCATTCTTATAATTGATGGTTGAAAATGAGAAAAAATCTCCCCTAGGTTCTCGTTAGTTCTATCTGCAGCGAGAGTGTATTGCATTAAATCGTTTGTTCCTATACTGAGAAAATCAACATAATTACATATTTCATCAATGAGCATTGCCGCAGACGGTGTTTCGATTACTATACCGATGGATATATTATCGGTTAATGAAAAATTTCTTTTTAAGTCGTTAATGAGATTAACTGACTCAATAATTTCACCCAGTGTTGACACCATAGGAAGTAATATTCTTACTTTTTTGTTTGAATCTTGAGCTACACTAAGTATTGCATTTATTTGAGAACTAAAAACATCTCTATTTGCCAAAGAATATCTAATCCCCCTTAAACCTAGGGCAGGATTTTCTTCTTGTTGGTTTACGTTCCTTGCCTTGTCCCCCCCCGTATCAAGGGTCCTAATTGTGATTTCATTAAAGAGGCCGTCTTCAAACAAGCTGAGATAATCAATACGTTGTTCCTCTGTCGATGGAAATTGTTCTTTTCTAGTGAATAAAAATTCCGTCCTATACATTCCTATCCCCTCAGCTCCGTATCTCTTTGCTATTTTTACTTCGGAAGCGAGTTCGATATTAGCTCTAACAGATATAATTTTTTTGTCTTTTGTTACGCCTGACAATTTTGAAAAACCAAACAATCTTTCTTCCAGAGACATATATTGATTTCTTAGATTTTCCATTTCGCTTTTTTCATCTCTGTTAACTTTCCATGTGGCAATACCCTGATATCCGTCAACATAAACCTTTTGGCCGGGCTCCAGTAGGACACTAATATCTCTTAGTGACATAACGGTTGGTATGCCCATCGACCTTGCTATTATGGCGGTGTGCGATGCGGTCCCACCTAAATCTATAAGGATTCCTTTAACCCTATTGTCTTTACAATATTCAAGAGTGTCTATAGGAGACAAATCATGAGCGACGAGGATTGTATTAGTTTTAACATCAGATGGAGGATACCCTATTCCTCTTAAATTCTTTATAATTCGTTCGGCAATATAATAGAAATCAGCAAGCCTCTCTTTCATATATTGATCTCTTACTTTTGCAAATTCTTTGCTTTTATTTGTCAAGACATTATTGAGAGCCCATTCTGCATTGACAAGTTTAGTTTCGATTGCGCTAATAACTTCCCCGGCAAGAATTTCATCTTCTAGAATTAATATATTAAAATCAAGTATCTCTATGTGCTCTATTTTATATTCGTGATCCCGATTTGTCTTTAGACTGTAAATTTCGTTTTTTGATATTTCAACAGCGTTTTGAAACCTATTTATTTCATTTATGATTTCACTTTTTTTAATCTTTCTTTTTTCAACTATGGTTTTAGCTTGATTAATTAGTAAAACGTTACCTACGGCAAAACCCGGAGATATTGCAAGCCCTCTTTTCTCTTGACTCAAGAGCTTTCTCCAAATTTATTATTAAATAATTTTTCAATTTCCTTTATGGCTCTTTCTTCATCAGGCCCCACTGCTTCAACTTCAATTTCGGAATCCGTACTCGCTGCTAGAGATAATATTCCCAAGATACTTTTGCCATCAATACGCAAGTTCCCCTTGCAGATGCTAATTGCAGAATCAAATTTGTTAGTTAATTGAACTAATTTTGAGGCCGCTCTTGCATGAAGACCTAGTTTGTTAGAAATTGTTATTTTTCTCAGCATCTATTAATTCTAGTAAATTAGTGGTTTCTTGCAATATGTTTTTCATTAAGAAGTATATCATCTTTGTGATTCATTTGGATTGAGAATGTCTTTGTAATAATTTCAACACGAAGTGGAAGATGTATGTTAAATTCTCCAAATTGGGCGTATTTCGAGTACTTGATTCGCACTTTTCTCCCATCATTAATTAGAATCTCTTGTATCTGTCTTGTGTCTAAATCAATGATACATTTGTTTGTGTTCTCGGAGAGGATGAGCTTTTTGTCCTTAATTTCGTAATCATAGGAACCGTGAGCCCAATCCAGGACGTTCATCCCTAATAATATATTATTGAGTTCTTCAATTTTTAAAGGAAGATTCAAGTATTTCTTGTTAAATATTTCTAAATTAAAATCATCCATATCCCTAATCCTAGCCCTTTTCCCTATTCTCTTATATGTAATTAATTCACCATTTGAAACAAATTCGGCAACTTTTATCTTCCATATCGCAAATACATTGACACGTATTTTGGATTCTTTTTCTATAAATATATGTTGCCCTAGCTTTAGCCGTTTTCTAAATGGAAATTTATAAATGATCTTACCTTCGATTTCCGCGGTTTTTACTAATTTCTTTTTACTTCTTAATTCATCAAGTATTTTTTTAACCTCTATGTTGTCGTTTGAATTATACGAAGTCGCATGATTGATGTTTGCGTACGAAATTATCTCCAACGAACATATTAACAATACGATAAAAGTTATTCTCATTAAGAATTTCATCAGATATAGATTACAACATATTGAAGATTCTAAAATTTATTTTAACAATCCCTTAGCGAATTGACTAATATTGCCAATTTGTTTAAATAAGTAGATGGGTGATATTGCACATAAGATACTATCGGGCCAAAGGATAGATGAAGACGATGGGTTAAACATATTAAAACACTTTTCTACGCTTAAGATTGGCCAGTTTGCTAGTCTTGTTAAAAGAAGACAGGGTATTGATAACGAGGCGACATTTGTTGTTGATACTAATCCTAATTATACGAACATTTGCGATACAGAATGCCTTTTTTGTGCTTTCTGGAGAACTAACGATGCGCAAGATTCCTACACTCTGTCGCTAGATAAGCTTATTGAAATAGCAAAGACATCTTATCATAATGGGGCCACTACAATGCTACTTCAGGGGGGTCATAATCCTTCTATTAAACTGGAATATTATTGCGATTTGATTAAAGGTATCATAAAAGAAGTTCCAAATATTCATCTTCATGCTTTTTCTGCAACAGAAATATATTCTATTGCAAAATATTCTTCAATGACCACTAAAGAACTTCTAAGCTTATTTTGGGAACTAGGATTGAGAACCATTCCCGGTGGTGGAGCTGAAATTTTATCTAACAAAGTAAGAAAAAAAATAAGTCCATTAAAAATTTCCGCGGATGATTGGATGCGGATTACCGAAGAAGCACATCGTATAGGATTTAAAACGACGGCCACCATGATGTTTGGTCACATGGAAACAGACGAGGATGTCCTCGAACATCTATCTCGTATTAGAGATCTGCAGGATGCAACACATGGTTTTTTGTCTTTTATTCCTTGGACATTCAAACCAGAAAATACTTTTATGGAAAGAAATATAAAAAATGAGATTGGCGGAGATAGATATTTGAGAGTTTTGGGATTATCAAGGATTTTTCTTGATAATTTTAGACACATTCAGGGATCTTGGTTTACTCAAGGATTCAAGGTTGGAGGTATGTCGTTGCATTATGGAGCAAACGATATTGGTGGAACATTATTACAAGAAAACGTGCTAAAGTCCGCAAACAATCCGCATAAAGCCAGCATCGATGACATTGTTTACTTTATTAAATCCGAGGGTTTTGTACCGATTCAAAGAAACACTTTTTATGAACCCATTAAAACATACTAGATGTCAGATTTTCCACCTAAGATGTAATTATAAGTTAGTTTGAATAAACATTGTATTGTATGTAAACTACATAATGTTTTTTTGAGACGTGAGTTATATGAATTTTTCTGAACTAGAAGATAGATTGCTTAATAAGAACGATAGCATTACTTTTGAAGAAGCCTTAGGGCTGACGGATACTCCAAAAGATAAGATATTAGAATTAACGACACTGGCTCGCAAAGTAACCCTAAAATATAAAGGCGATGGGGTTTTTTTAAGATCTATTGTTAGTGCAAAAACAGGAGATTGTTCGGAAGATTGTTCTTTTTGTTCCCAGTCTGTACATTTCTCGTCCCCAATTTCGAAACATTCCTTCCTGGATCCAGACGAGGTTTTACAAGCGGCTCTTGAATCTGAAAAGATGGGCGCATTTGACTTTTGTATAGTTATTGCCGTAAAAGGTCCCAACAAACAACAATTCGAGAAAATTTTGGAGTCTATAGACTTAATCAAGAAAAACACAAAACTCGAAATTGGATGTTCTTTAGGGAGTTTAACTCAAGATCAGGCACGAGGTTTGGCTAATGCAGGAGTATGGAGATATAATCACAACATAGAAACCTGTAAAGAGTTCTTCCCAAATATATGTTCGACTCATACTTATGAAGATAGGGCGAATACCGCGAGACTTGTAAAGGAGGTAGGAATGGAGCTTTGTTGTGGAGGAATCATCGGTATGGGTGAAACTGTGAAACAAAGAATACAACTTGCTTTTGAAATAAAAGATCTTGATCCGCATACAGTTCCAATGAATTTTCTTAACCCCAGACCCGGTACTCCACTAGGCCACCTAAAACCCCTGCCAAGTCTTGAGGCTATTAAAACTATTGCCATATTCAGATTGATAATGCCTGATAAAGTTTTAATGTCAGGTGGAGGAAGGGAAGTTACATTGGGAGATCTTCAATCCATGGGTCTTATGGCTGGTTCAAATGGAATGATTATCGGAAATTATCTAACAACTGTTGGGCGTGATCCCAAAGAAGATCTTAAGATGATTAAAGATCTTCAAATGCCCATTAGGGACAGATATAGCTAAGACCTATAATGACCTCAAAATCGAAAATAAAATCATACGATTTAGATTATCTTTGGCATCCCTTTACTCAGATGAAAGAATATGGAGAAGACGAACCACTTGTCATAGAAAGCTCTGATGGTGTTTATTTAATTGATTCAGATGGTAAACGATACATAGATGGAATTTCTTCTTTGTGGGTTAACATACACGGTCATAAAGTAAAAAAAATTGATGCTGCTATAAAGAAACAGATTGATAAAATTTCCCATTCGACGCTTCTTGGTGTGACGAATCCCCCAGCATCAATTTTAGCAAAGAAATTGATAGACATTGCCCCAAAAGGCTTAAAAAAAGTTTTCTATTCAGGTGATGGTGCTAGTGCGGTAGAGGTAGCATTAAAGATGGCATTCCAGTATTGGTTGTTAAAAAAGAAGCCTGCCAAACAAAAATTTGTATGCTTAAAAGATGGATACCACGGAGATACCTTAGGTGCTGTTTCTGTAGGTGGAATAGATTTATTTCACTCAACGTATAAACCATTACTGTTCAAATCGTTTCAAATATCTTCGTATGATTCTTCGGATGAGACCATTAAGGAACTAGAAGATCTTTTGAGTAGAAAGTCAGATGAAATCGCAGCGTTAATTATTGAACCGTATGTACAAACTGCCGGAGGAATCAAAGTGGCTCGCGAAGGATACCTTAAAGATGTGCGAAGAGTCTGTGACACGTACAATGTCCTTCTTCTTGTCGATGAAGTAGCTACTGGCTTTGGAAGAACCGGGGAGATGTTTGCTTGTAATCATGATGATATCACACCTGATATTTTAATTTTAGGCAAGGGTTTAACGAGTGGATACCTGCCATTGTCTGCAACTATAACCACCCAAGATGTTTTTGACACTTTTCTTGGGGATTACGATGAACTCAAAACCTTCTTTCACGGCCACAGCTATAGCGGCAATCCACTATCTTGTGTTACAGCGATTGCAAACTTAGAGATTTTTGATGAAGAAAAAACAATTTCGAAAATAAAAAAATCTATTAGAATTCTGGATGATGAACTCAAAGAATTTAAGGGGCTTAGACATGTAAGCGACATTAGAAGTAAGGGCCTTATTGCAGGAATAGATTTGCAAAAAAATCCAAAGAAAAATATTTCGTATGAGCTAAATGAGAGAATAGGAAAAAAAGTTTGCGATATGGCCAGGAACGAAGGTGTTTTGATTAGACCTCTGGATGATACCATAGTTATAATGCCCCCGGTATCTATAAAGCAAAAAGAATTAAAAAAACTTACTAAGTCCATCTACAAATGTATTAAAATAGTTACAGAGGATGAAAAAGAATAATATTAACAAATGGCTATCCAAGCAATTGGCTGATATAAAAAAAGCGAACCTACATAGAACTCTTGTTGAGATTTCGAGTTCTATGGGTCCAGAGATAAAAATTGGCAATAAGATTTTTTATCAGTTCGCCTCAAATAATTACTTAGGATTAACGCTCCACCCTAGAGTTATTGCTTCATCGACAAAGGGTATAAAAGATTTTGGCACTGGTACTGGGGGATCAAGGTTGGTAACCGGCACATCTTCATTGCACAAAAAATTAGAACAGCAAATAGCTGCATTCAAGAAAACAGAAGATGCAATAGTATTTAGTTCAGGATATTTGGCTAATATAGGAACGATATCAAGCTTAATGGAAGAAGGTGATGTGATATTTAGTGATGAGTTAAACCATGCTTCTCTAATTGATGGTTGTAGATTGTCTAAGTCGAAAGTAATAATTTATAAACATTGCGACATGAGAGACTTAGAAAATAAAATAAATACCACCTCCAAAGGGGCGAAAAAAAAAATGATTCTAACAGACAGCGTATTTAGTATGGATGGAGATATAGCCCCGTTAAATGAGATAGTTAAACTTTGCGATAAGTATGATTGTATTTCTATGATTGATGAGGCTCATGCTACTGGAGTTCTTGGTGAGAATGGTAGTGGGGGAAGTGAATTTTTCAACCTGGAGAGCAAGATAGACATATGTATGGGAACTTTGTCTAAAGCCGTAGGCTCGGTTGGCGGTTATGTAGCAGGATCTTACGAATTAATAGATTTTTTAAAAAACAAGGCAAGGTCTTTCGTATTTGACACTTCTCTTCCCGCTTCTTGCTTGATGGCTTCAATGACTGGAATTGAAATTATTCAGAAAAATAAAACTTTGAGAAAGAAATTGGCAGATAACATTAAAAAATTATCCGAGTTCCTTAATAAATATGAATTTGAACATTTAGGTTCCAAAACATCCATAGTCCCAATTGTAATAGGTGATGAGAAAAAAACACTACAAGTTTCAAGATTCTTGTTTGATAACGAGATTTTCGTTCCTGCCGTAAGACCACCATCTGTGCCTATTGGAGAATCCAGAATACGTATTACTCTTATGGCTCTCCATAATCAAAAACATATGAGGAAATTATTTGATACCTTGGCAAATGCAAAAAGTATAATAGACAAACCAAATAGAAAAAGTAAAATCAAGTTAGACAAGAAGCTGAAACCATCAACTAAGTCGGAAAATCAATTCGAGACATTTTGGGGGTTGCTTCTAGGAAGGAAAATAAACAAAAAGAAAGCAAGACTAGAGTTTTTAAAAACAAATACAAAGCTTACAGCAAAACAACTAGCAGATAAGTTTAATGAACTTTACAGGAATACTGAGCACGAAAGATACGTACCTTATCCTGAAAGATGGTTAAAGTACGAAAGATGGAACGATGAATTTGTAGAGACTTCTAATGGACAAAGAATTTATCGAGATAAGCGAGGATATATCGTCTCCAAAGAAGATTGGGAGAAAGGAATAAATTAGTCTCTTAATTGTTGTGAGTTATGAAAAAAGTAATTTTTCTACTTTTAGATGGGGCGAGATATGATTGTCTAAATAAATATCTAAGTCTCGGCTATCTTCCAAATCTGAATAAAATTATTCAAAATCAAGGTTCAAATTTAAGTGCCATATCTGTATTTCCTTCCACCACTGGGCCCGCCTATGTACCCTTTTTAATGGGTTTGTATCCTGGAAATGCTAATCTCCCTGGCATACGCTGGTTCGATAAAATTAAATTTGCTCAAAACAAATCTAATTTTGAAGCACATAGAAGTTATGTAGGAGTTGGAAGTGTTTTTTTTAACACCGATCTGAAAAAATCAAAATCGACCATATTTGAAATAATTGATGAGTCGAGATCCATATTTAACGAGATTACAAGAGGTATTGGTTCTGGATGTGATATAACGGGAATGTCAAAAATATATTACAAAGCCAAGTCTCATTTTACTGGTTCAAATACTATCGATTCTGTTGCAATGAACAAGCTTTTCTCCCTAATAGACTCTAAAGCAGAATTTATTTTTTGTTGTTTACATGGAGTCGATTCTAATTCGCACATATATGGATTTGATCATGATGTTGTAATTCAATCATACAAGAACTTTGATTTAGATTTGGGGATTATTTTATCTGAACTAGAAAGACTTAATCAATTAGAAGATACACTTTTGATAGTCACAAGTGATCATGGGCATTCCAATACGGCCACTCATATTGACCTCGTAGAATTACTTGAATCGCAAAACTTAAAAGTTGTATCATATCCTTTTATTTTTAATAAATATTATCAAGATGTTGATGCTGCGGTTATGGTTTCAGGTAATTCAATGGCACACATTTATCTACGAAACGGTCCTGACTGGAGACAGCGGTATGCTTTCAAAAAGACTGATGAACTCTTCTGCAATCTGCTTGCAACCGATGGTATCGACTTACTCATGGCTTTAAATCAAAGAAATCAAATTGTCATAAAGAGCAATCGAGGAGTAGCTCTGTTGGAAGAAAAAGAAAATTTAATACAATATCAACCTCTAAACGATGATCCGTTTGGATATCCACGAATGAATGAATTTCTCTCGTGCGAAGAGATATTGTCGCAGACCTATGATACTCAGTATCCAGATGCGTTAACTCAGATTGTTCAACTTTTCAAATCGAATCGTTGTGGAGATATAATTATTAGTGCAGATTTAGGTTTTGATTTAAGAAGACAATATGAATACCCTGAGCATAAATCTTCTCATGGATCACTTCATAAGAATCATATGCGTGTACCTTTGGTAGTAAACAAGAAAGTTGCGGACAAACATATAAGAACTGTAGATTTATTTCCAACTATATTGGATTATTTAAATAAAGAAATCCCAAATGAAGTTGATGGAAAAAAATTAGACATTGATTGAACCTTCTTTGTTAAGAAGGCTTTTTATTTCGGTATGAACTGTATCTTCCTTTTGTTTTAAAGACGCACTTAATTCCTTAACAAGTCTATTAAAAGCATTTTCTAAGATTTTCTGTTCACCAAAAGATAAATCCTTGGCTTTTGAAATATCATTAATTTCTCGAAACACTTCACCTGCCATAATTATATTGCCGGTTTTGAGTTTCTCCGTATAAGTCCTATATCTTTTGTTCCAACTGATATTTCCTTCTATCCTATACTTCGTTTTCCCCTTTATTAGCGACCAAAGTTCCTTGAGCTCGCCTTTTTTAGCGATAGGCCGCAAACCACGAGCTTGAACTGAGTTTTCAGGAATCATCACTGTAATATCGCTATCAGCGACTTTGAGTATCAAAAGCTTATGAGAAACGTCTACTATTTTCTTCTCTTCAATTGCAACTATTGTAACAAGACCATGTGAGGGGTAGACAGCTTTGTCCCCGACTTTATACATAATTTAATTATCGCACAATTCATATTTGACTTCAATTTAGATCACCTTTGTTTTTTATTAGCTAAATATTTAATCTTGTTTTATATTCAACATATGGATGTTGATAATTTGTTGACAACGTTTGAAAAATATTTAAAAGCTCAGAACCTGTCTAAAAATACCGTTATGACTTACATGGATGATGTTAGCTATTATCTTTCCGAGAAAAATCGTGTTGAAAACTCTTTGGATGGAAAAAACTTTGTCGAGATTATGAATGAAGATAATTTATTAAAATATTTTGAAAATATCTTGTGTTCGACTAAGTATGATAACGATACAAAATTAAAGAGTAAACTTAAAAGAACGGTATCAAAAAAAATATCATCATTTTCAAAATTTCTGGAATATTTAAAGAGAGAAAAAATTATCGATACGAACTACATAAAAACACTAGATCGTTCTGAACTAATTGGAAAATACGAGAAAAGTTTGGAGCACAAAAACTATATTGACCAGAAAGAATTGTATGATTTTACACATAAACTTTGCGAGATTGCCAATAGCTCAGATAAGGATTTTATTGTTTTGCGAGACACCTCAATCTTATTAGTCTTAATTTTTACTGGCCTGCGAGCCAGCGAATTAGGTGATATTAGGACTTCTGACGTAGATTTAAAAAATAACAGAATTGACGATGTATCACGAAAAAGGGGCAAAGAATCCATGGTGCCGATAAATAAAAGATTTCTTAAACCTATATTGAAAAAATATCTCGGATTTCGAGATATCATGGGTCCAAGAGACATTGACAATCTTTTTTATAATAAAATGAATAGGCGAATCAGCAGACAATTAGTTTATAAAATTGTTGAGAAATATTCGCTAAAATTTCTTGGGTACAAGATTCATCCTCATACGCTGAGACATACATTTGCCACTTGTTTGCTGTTAAATGGTGCTACGACTGCTGAGGTCAGAAAAATGCTTGACCATGAGAACATTACTTCGACGGAAGTGTATGAACATGTAAATGAAATCAAAAGTAAGTATAATCTTATAAATAATTTTTACAGAGGAAACAATGAGTAAAATAAAACAATTATTGAAGATAGAGATTTGAGCAAATATATTTTATAATTCATGACTTTAAAAGAATATGATTAAAAAATACATAAAGAGTGCCGAGACTTTAATTCAAGCTCTACCGTATATTAAGAAATTTAATTCCAAGACCATAGTTCTTAAATTTGGAGGCAGTGTTGGATCAAAAGAATTCTCTAATTTTGCCAATGACTTAGTGTTAATGAAATTGGTCGGCATACATCCTGTTGTTGTTCACGGAGGTGGATCGGAAATCTCGAAAGCACTTTCCTCTAGTGGAATCAAAATCAAGTTTGTTGATGGACTAAGAATTACTTGTGATAGAACTATGAAAATTGTTGAGTCCGTTCTGTCAGGCAAGATAAACAAAGAAATAGTATCAACAATTAAAAAAAATGGTGGAGATTCTATTGGGCTATCTGGCAAAAACGATAATCTTTTAAAAGTAAAAAAGATTAAACTTAATAAAAATGGAGTTGACCTAGGTAGGGTAGGTGAAATATCTAAAGTTAATAGCAAATTGATTGTTGCTTTAAATAATAAGGGTTATATTCCTGTAATTTCTCCTATTGGATGTGACAACAAGGGTTTTACTTATAATATCAATGCTGACCATGCTGCATCAAAAATAGCATCCGCATTAAATGCGGAAAAACTAATAATGCTTACTGATGTTTCTGGCATTAGAGATCAGAAGAACAAGCTAATCTCATCTTTAAATAAAAAATCGGCAGAAACTTTGATTAAACAGGGGACGATAGCAAAGGGAATGATTCCAAAGGTAGAATGCGTAATATCTGCATTGATGGGTGGAGTTAAGAAGGCGCATATTATTGACGGACGAACCCCCCATGCAGTTATTTTAGAAACATTTACAGATTCTGGGATAGGCACGGAAATCTTATTGTGAGGGAAACGTGAAAGATAATAAATTAAATTCGGAAGACATTAGGTATTTAATTCAGAATTATCAAAGACATCCAATTACGATTGTTAAAGGTTCTGGATCTTGGGTTTATGATTCTAATGGTAAGAAATATTTGGATTTTACTACTGGAATCGCCGTTAACAATCTTGGCCACAATAATCCAGTAATTAATTCCTCAATCAGAAAACAACTAAAAAAAATAGTCCACACCTCAAATCTCTTTACCGTGAAAGAACAAATACAATTTGCAAAAGAGCTCGTGGAATCTAAACCGGGATACAAAGTCTTTTTTTGCAACAGCGGAACGGAAGCAAATGAGGCCGCGTTTAAGTTAGCGAGAAAATGGGGGGTCTTTAATGGAGGTAGAAATAAAATAATATCTGTTACAGGAGCTTTTCACGGAAGGACCTTTGGCTCTCTTAGTGCAACGTCGCCAAAAAAATACAGGGAAGGTTTTTACCCTTTGGTTTCAGGCTTTAAGTCGGTGGCATTTAATGATATCGGCAAATTAAAAGAGATAGTGAAGAAAGATAAAAAAATAGTTGCTATGATACTAGAGCCAATACAAGGAGAAGCCGGGGTGAAATTTGCTAATGCTCGATACTTGAAAGAGGTAGAAGCATTGTGTAAAAAGAAGAAGATTCTTCTAATCTTAGACGAAATCCAAGTAGGCTTAGGAAGAACTGGTAAGATATATTGCCATGAACACTACAAAATCAACCCCGATATCATTTGTTTAGCGAAAGGACTAGGTGGTGGCTTGCCGTGCGGAGCTATAATAGCTAATCCTAAGATAGCAGATTTTCTAACACCTGGATCCCACGGAACAACCATGGGAGGCAACCCTCTTGCGATGTCAGCAGGTTTGTCGAGTTTTAAGCAAATAAAAAAGAAAGCTTTCTTAAAAGAAGTTTCCAAGAAAGGAGAATTGTTTTTCAATGAACTGAAAAAATTTAAGAAGAATAAATATGTTAAAGATATTAGGGGCTTAGGTCTTATATTAGCTATAGAGTTCAAGTCAAGAGATATAGCAAAAAAGTTTTCAGACTTATGCTTGCAAGAAGGTTTGCTAGTTATATTGACGGAGAAATTTAATATTAGAATCTTACCCCCACTTAATGTTAAAATTAGCGAGATAAGACAGTCAATAAAAATATTTAATTCTATTTTCGTGAAGATAAATGAGTAATTCGTTAATTTCAGTATCAGATTTTAGCAATGAAGATTTGAAAGATATCTTTGAAAAGATTTCTTTGTTTAAAACGGGAGAGTTAAAACGAGATTACAAAGGCTGCTCTGTTGGCCTTTTATTTGAGAAATTTTCAACTCGAACAAGACTTTCATTTGAAGTGGCCATTTCCAAGCTCGGAGCCTATCCGGTGTATATCAATAAAACTGATACGCAACTTTCGAGAGGCGAATCAATTGAAGAAACCGCTAAAATGTTTTCTCTTTATTTAGATGCATTAGTATATAGAACTTCAAATCAAAAAAACATAGAGGATTTTGCCGAGTTTTCTGATATTCCCGTTATTAATGCGCTTTCAGACTCGGAACATCCAACTCAAATTATTTCTGATATTTTTACTATTAAAGAAATGAAACCCGAAAGGGACATAAGTGACTTGAAGATTGTATATATCGGGGATGGGAACAATATCGCAAATTCATTGAGCCTAATTGCTGATACTTTGGACTTGAATCTCACAGTTTGTACACCAAAAGGCTATGAACCTAGTTCTAGAACATACTGCACGTCCAATCCAATCGAGGCGGTTCAAGATGCGGATGTTGTATATACTGATGTATGGACGAGTATGGGGGATGAGGGGGAAGAGAAAAAGCGAATGAAGGATTTTGAGGATTTTCAGATTAATCCTGCTTTAACAAAGCTATCAAAAAAGGACTACATATTTATGCACTGTTTACCTGCACATATTGGGGAAGAAGTTACTAAAGAGGTTATTGAATCTCCTAATTCTGCGGTATATTCTCAAGCGGAAAACAAACAATATACCGCAATGGCAATCATCGACCTTTTTCTGTAGAAGCTCTCTCATTCTTGGCAGAGACTTATAAGAACATCGCCTCTTTTCTCTTGAGTTTATGGAATGTGATTGCAAATCTGTGTGCTTCATCTCGGGCATTGATTAAAATCTTTAATTCTTCTAGATTATTACTAAAGTCAACCGAAGCTTTTTCGTGTGGCAAATAAATCCTGTCTATTTTTGCAGACTTACTCGGTTTCGCGATAGAAGCTATACTTATATTACTATTTAGTATTTTATATATTTTGTTTAAATGTCCCCTGCCTCCATCTATTAATATTAGATCTGGTTTCTCCCATCCAACTTGTCCTATCCTCTTTAATCTTCTTGAAACAACTTCTTCCATCATTGCATAATCGTTAGGCCCTTGAGTTTGGACTTTAAATCTCTTATATAAACCCTTGTTAGGTTTGCCGTTGATGAAAGTTATCATTGACCCAACAGGATTTGATCCTTGTGTATTTGATATATCGAAACACTCAATTCTTCTTGGGGTATTATCCAAACCTAAAATCTTCTTTATGTTGTCCAGTTTTAAATCAATTTCTTTCTCCGATTTCATATTGCTTTTTATATAGTTTTTTGCATTCTGGAATGCCAATTCTGTGAGTCTAATATTCTTCCCTCTTCGAGCAGTTTTTATGCTTGTCTTTGATAATGAGGCGGTAGATAGATCTTCTTTAAGTTCATCGACATATTGAAAGTTGTTAGGCAATAAAATTTTCTTTGGGATTGATAATTTCTTCGAATAAAATTGTGAAATTATTTGATAAATTTCAATATCTTGATGCTTTGTTTCGCTCTCGAAGTAGAGGTCGGCTTTATCAATAATGTATCCACCTCTAAAAAACAAGATAACTATTTGTACTTTTTTCTTTGCTACATGGAACCCTATTACATCTAAATTTTTTAATTTTTCTACTGATCTTACATCGAATAAATAATTTTTATTTAATAATTTAAACTGGTCTCTATAAAACGCTGCTTCTTCAAATCTCTCTTGTTCTGCCATTAAATTCATATTCTTTGCAACTTGCTTACTGAGTCCGCCAACTTTTCCTTTAAATATTTCTTTTATCGAAGATATATTTTTCATGTAGGATTTCTTTAGGGAATTGTCATTGCAAGGACCTATGCACAAATCAATATCCTTATATATACAAGCCCTATGACGATGTCTATTGTATTTATTGTCGGTACAATCACGAATTCCGAACATCTTTTGAAACAATCTTTTTGTGTTGTATAAGCTATTTGAAGATTTAAATGGTCCTAAGTATATCGAATCTTTATCGTCGCATTTTCTAACTATAGAAATCCTTGGATAAGATTTTTTTAATTCTACTCGTAATGATGCATAAGTTCTATCATCCTTTAAGAGTATATTGTACTTAGGTTGCCTTGCCTTGATTGTTTTGTTTTCAAGAATTAAAGCATCTTCTTCGCTATTCGTTGATATAAAATCCAAGCTTTGTGCCTCTTGCATTAGAAAATTAATACTTATTCTAGAGTCTTTTGATTTAGAAAAATACGATTTCACTCTCTTTCTAAGATTCTTTGCCTTTCCAACATACAAAGTCTCATTCTGCTTGTCTTTAAAGATGTATACGCCAGGCTCATCAGGAAGTGCTGACAATTTATCTTTTTCTAGCTTCATTTCTTTATCTTATCTGATTTTGTTAACATAGAAAATCTGCTAACTTTAATTATTATGTCTAAAATTGATATTGAAAAAATAATCACAAAAATGCAGATTACTAGAAAGGATACGGAGCCTACAGCAGTTGAGAGCTTTATTGAACTCAACAAGAAAAGAAATCCATTCAAAATTTTGATATCAACAATCATAAGCTTGCGAACCAAAGATGAGGTTACCTATGAATCTTCAAAGAGATTATTCAAACTAGGATCAACTCCTCGAGCCATATCTAAGCTTCCAACTCATAAAATCCAAACAGCCATTTATCCTTGTGGTTTTTTTAGAAATAAGGCGAAAACAATAAAGGAAGTATCCAAAAAAATTTTGTACGATTATAATGGTAAAACTCCTAATTCTATTCAAGAACTCCTTAAGTTTAAAGGAGTTGGAAGAAAGACAGCCAACCTTGTTGTTATCCTTGGATATAACAAACCAGGGATTTGTGTTGATACTCATGTCCACAGAATATTTAATCGTATTGGATATGTGCAAACTCAAACTCCTAATCAAACCGAGTTTGAACTCAGAAAGAAACTTCCATTAAAATTCTGGCTACCTATCAATTCCTTACTAGTTTTTTATGGACAAAAGATTTGCAGACCCATATCGCCCATTTGTAGTCGATGCGGTGTAAATAACCTATGCAAAAAAGTCGGAGTTCACAGAAAACGATAAAATCCTAGAATCCAAATAGAGCTTCAAAATTTTTAGACACTATAGTACATAACAAATTCAAACGGATTGGGTCTTGCTCGCCAAGGTGTGACCTCTTCATCCATTTTATAATTTATGTAGGATTGTAATAGGTCGTCTGTGAATACGTCTCCCTCAAGAAGAAACTTGTGGTCTTTCTTTAATGCATCTAGTGCTTCATCTAGCGAAGCGGGCACCGAAGGATATCTGCCAAGTTCTTTTTGGGAAAGAGTATAAATATCTTTTTCTAATTCTGGGGTAGGCTTTATCTTGTTTTTAATGCCATCTAGTCCAGCCATTAATAAAGCAGCGAATATCAAATAGCAATTTCCTGCTGGATCTGGCCACCTGGTCTCGACCCTTTTTGCTTTTGGATTAGTTGAATACATCGGTATTCTTACAGCGGCGCTTCTATTCCTTGCAGAGTGGGCAAGAATAATAGGCGCTTCATACCCTGGAACTAGTCTCTTGTATGAATTGATAGTGGAATTTGAGAATGCGCATATAGCTCTTGCATGCTTTAAGACTCCGCCAACATAGTGCAAAGCTGTTTCGCTTAATCCGGCATATTTCTTTCCTGCAAACAAAGGGCTGGAGCCTTTCCATATTGACTGATGTATGTGCATCCCTGAACCATTATCAACATATACGGGCTTAGGCATAAAGGTCGCTGATTTTCCGTGAAGTTTAGCCACATTTTTTACAATATATTTGTACCACATAACATTGTCAGCCATTGTTTTTAACGGAGCATAGCTCATATCAATTTCAGCTTGTCCTGGCCCACCAACTTCGTGATGGTGACATTCAACCTTAATTCCGCATTCTTGCATAACTTTTACCATTTCTGATCTAACATCTTGATATGTATCGTTGGGTGAAGTAGGAAAATATCCTTCCTTGTACCGAATTTTATGTCCCAAATTTGGTACTTCGTCTGCACCTGAATTCCATTCTCCCTCTACTGAGTCTACAGAATAAAATGCTTCATTTGCTGATGATTCGTATCGAACATCATCAAACATAAAAAATTCTAACTCAGGGCCAAAATATGCTGTATCACCAACCCCACTTTTTTTAAGATATTCTTCAGCTTTTGTGGCGACATATCTTGGATCTTTATCGTACCTTTTCTTTGTTACTGCATCTTTAATGTCGCATATGATTGATAGAGTAGGGTGTGCTGTAAATGGATCTATGACAGCAGTTGAAGGATCAGGGATAATTAGCATATCGCTATTATTTATGTCCTGCCATATTCGTATACTTGAACCATCAAATCCTAAACCATCTTTAAATACTCCTGCATCTATTTCCGAAACGGGGAAAGAGGTATGTTGCCAAGTTCCCAATAAATCAGCAAATCTCAAATCAACTATCTCGATTTTCTTTGACTTGATAAGTTTTAATACATCATTAACGTTATAACCCATGAAACACCTCCGTTAAATTTCACGTTTATCACAAATCCAATATCTAAACAGCTGCATCGCCGGTTTCTCCGGTTCTAATTCGTATAGCTTGTTCGATTGGAAGAACAAAGATTTTCCCATCACCAATCTTGTCTGTACTGGCCGAAGACTGGATTGCTTTTAATACACCATCGACCTTATCATCGGGAACAGCGATTTCTATTTGGACCTTAGGAATAAATTCAATTTCATATTCCGCACCTCTATAAACCTCGGTGTGTCCTTTTTGCCTCCCGAAGCCTTTAACTTCGGATACCGTCATGCCGGTAACTCCGACCCCTTTCAAAGTTTCTTTGACGTCATCTAGCTTAAACGGCTTAATGATTGCCTGAATCATCTTCATTTTGATTCCTCCAAAATTTAGATTATGTATCTTTATTATGACACATTTCAAAGAAATATTACAAAAAGCTATATTTCTTTACTAGATAAGAGCAAGATTCGTGCCAATATTCTGATTATTTTCTTGCACTAAATTTAATTCCGGCCTTTGCTCTATCCCAAGTCTTGTCAGTGATTTCTTTAAGTTCGGCTACTTTTACTTTTTGGGACGCGGTCATAGGAAATCCATCTTCAAAAATTTCTATAAATCTTGGAACCATAGCAATAATGGTTTTTTCTGCCATCCAA
>PCAG01000051.1 GCA_002730475.1 Spirochaetales bacterium
AATGTATTCTTCCACTGATTACCAGGAGTTGTGGGTGATGCTTTAGCTTTTGTAATCTGAATACCAGATCCGCCCTTGATATGATACATCCAAATTTCAAAAGTTCGAGCAGGCCATGAGGTTTGTGACACATAAACATAATTGCCATCATTTGAAAATACTGGGGATGCAAATTGCCCATCATTTGATTTCGTGAGTTGTTTTGGATTACTTCCATCATTATTGGCAACCCATAAATTTTCTGAACCACCTCTATCGCTAATAAATGATATCTTCTCACCATTAGGTGAAAAAACTGGTTGTGAATCAAATGCAATACCTGAAGTGATTCTTCTAGCTTCACCACCACGAAAGGGGATTGAATAAAGATCGCCTACTAAATCAAAAATGATTGTCTTCCCATCAGGTGAGACATCAAGTGACATCCATGTTCCTTCATTTGTTGTAAATGAAATAGTACGAGTAGGTTCTAAAGGAAGATTGTTTCCTAAGCTGTCTGCTTTCTCTTCAGCAAATAAAAATCCAATTAAAACATTAGTAATTAATAATTTTTTCATTATCTCTCCTTTTTATTTTTTAACTAAACCTAATTCTTGTGCCATAAATGTAAATTCCATTGCTCTATCCTTAATACCTTGGCTAAAACTTAACCCTCTTCCTGCCGCATGGCCTGCTTTCTGATGGTATCTTAATATTATTGGGTTTCCAGAGCTTCTAGATGCTTGTAATCTAGCAACGCTCTTTCTAGCTGCAAGAGGTGGAACGCGAGTATCAAGAGCCCCAGTAAATATCATAATTGATGGATAAGGTGTATTTTTCTTAATATTTTGATATGGGGAATATTCTTTAATGGCCAAAAAGTGTTCATAAATTTTAGAATTTCCATACTCTAATAATGCAGGAGCATTATTATTATTTATATACCAGGGAAAACGCAAAATATCTATATCTGGGAATCCACAAAGAACTGCACCATAAAGTTCAGGTCTTTGGGTAAAAGCAGCACCAACTAGAAGTCCACCGTTACTTCCTCCTTGAATACCAAGTCGATCTGGATTAGTATATTGATTATCGACTAACCATTCAGCGGCTGATATAAAATCATCAAAAACATTTTGTTTATTCAATAACATTCCATTTTTATGCCATAACTCACCATATTCACTTCCACCTCTTAATGTAGCTACTGCAAAAACACCTCCTCGTTCAATCCACATGGCTGCATTTCTATTAAAACTTGGTTTAATAGCAACATAAAACCCACCATAACCACTGAGCCAGGTAGGGTTATTACCATTAAGTTTTGTATCTTTATGATGTATAATCCACATAGGTAGATCCGTACTATCTTTTGATTTTCTCCAAACCTGTTTAACTATAAAATCATTTGGATCCCAATTTAGTTTTTGTTGGTATTTCAATGTTTGTTCTTTACTTATTTCATCATAGATATAAGTTTTTACAGGTTTTAAAAAAGAAGATATTGTTAACAATAAGGAGCCATCACTTTTGCTAATTGAAGCATTACTAAACTTAGGAAGTGAAATATTTTCTAAAAAATCACCTGATTTTGTAAAAACTTTTATCTCGTTACTTCCATTTACAAGATAGGTTACATAAAACTTATTATTGATTAAGGTAAAATTCTCCATAACATGATCTGACTCGGGGATGATCTCTTGCCAATTCGAAATTGAAGGTTTGTCTAGATCAATGGCTAATAAACGATTTTTATCAGCATCATAATTTGTTCTAACATAAAGTTTTCCATCTAGAAACTTTGAATAAAACCTTGCATCAACATCTTTTATTATGGTAATTATATCCCGATCATTTTTTAAATCTTTAAAATAAATTTCTGAACGTGCCCATCCGTGTTGAACACCAAAAATCATACTTGCTCCATCATTTATATAATTTGCACTAATAAATGATTCTGGACCAAAATCTTTGCCAAAAATTTCTTTATCATTTTTTATATCTGTACCAAGTTTATGATACATGACTCGCGGTCCATTTATTCTTGAGCGTTTAACATAATAATAGTCTTGATCATTATTATCAAAAGTAAACCCTCCTGAATAATTATAAAGTGACCATGGTAAGCTATCAGGTAATTCAACTTCATTAACTAAGTCATAAATTTTTATTTTTATTTCATCTTCACCACCATCCCTAACGCTATAAGACATAAGATTTCCATCACTTGTAAAATCTAAAATTGAATATCGCAGAGTATTTTCTTTGGTTTTACCATTTGGATCAAGAACAACTTCATGGTCTGATGAAGGCGAAATTGGTAATGATTTTTTAGTACTATCTTCTGGAGTTTGACGTCTAAAAATAATAGGAAGTTCGGCATTATTTGGTCGATATGTAAAATATTGATATTCACCAGCACTAGTTGGAGAAATCGATGGTTCATAATTATTTAATTCAAAAAGTCTTTTTTCTATATCTGACCTTAAATCTGAATTGCCAACTATCTTTTCAGCAAATATATTTTGAGTTTCTATCCAATCAAGTGTTTCAGTCGAATATCTATCTTCCAACCATCGATATGGATCTTCAAAAGCAATCCCATGAATTGTATCAATCACCGTTTCAATTCTTGAATAGGGATATTTTGATTGAACCTTACAGGAAGTTCCGCTAAGTGCAATAAAAATTAATACAGTTGAAATTAATTTTTCTATCCTGATATGTATCAATTTTTTAAATTTCATACTATTGCCCAATTTGAATAAAATCAATTGGTATAAAATTATCTTTAATAATATCACTTTTAATCATTAAACCTTTTAATGGTATTCTACCTTTAGGTATAGTACCTGACCGCCAAGGAAATGTTTTAATGATCCATTTTGAATTAGCTAAGCGGTCTTGAGGCATATCAAGTACATTTAAAGTGCCATAGATTGGATTAAATACAGCATCTAAATACTCAAAAGAAGTTGATTCATCATCCATCGAAAATGCATCAATTACTATTTTCCACTTTCCTGCTTTTGGATTTGAAATATAAACTATTTCTTGACCTTTAGGATCCGCATCAACTTTTGCCGGTTCACATTTTTCTTCTGTGCAATCAAAAACGTAAATATCTAAATCAACTTTTGTATCATCATAACCATATGCTTTGGCCATGAATGCTTGTGACCCTGGATCAATATTAACTTCAAAAACTTTTTGCTCTTTATTCTTAATATTGATTTTTTCTTTCCACGCTGTGCCAAAAGCAGTAGTAACTGGACTTCCATTAAATTTAGCCATTTGATTTGTTACCCAATAATCTACATTTTTATCTTCTTCAGCTGTTGCATTGTTGCCTTCAATTTCATCAATAGATAAAGCAAAAGTTTTTATCTTTAAAGTAGCTTTAGTTGGTTTAACCGGTTCTATTTTTTTTGCTTGTTGCCAATCAAATTCTCTGGTATCCATTATATCAGATAATCTAATCTCCCATACGCCCGGTGTAGGATTATGAATAATTTTTAATACTCCATTATCTTTATTGTGAATCTTACCTTGAACTGATCTTGTATCAGGATTTGAAGTTGCAAGACTTACTTTGCGCTCTCCCCAGTTTAGTTCAATAGCTAAAGAACCTGCACCTTCAGGAATTTTATAGAAATAACTTTGAAGTCCAGGTCTTGGAACTTCCACTGAATCAACAATACTGTAATTATTTGAAGAATCAAGAACCTTTGGTGCAACAATTGCAAATAACATCCGATAAATAAAATCTTTACTATCTGAATGAGTTATGGTAAGGTGCGCAGTATGCTCTCCAGCAGATTTTGGCAGAATATTTACTGGAATCTGCACTTCTTTATTTAAAGGAAGCTTGATTGTTGATTGAGATGAAAATGTGCCATTCTCATTTCCTTCCCATTCAATATTGAACTCCATTGCACTACTTTTTCCAGAAGTTCGTTTTAATATAATTTTCCTTTGTTGATTTTCACCAACTTTCCAACCTGTCCTTTCATATAATCCTTCACCTCTATGTGGCTCATGCAATAAATGACTATAGGAATGTTTAACAGATGCTTTTCCTTCAATAGTAATATTTTTATTATTTTTCTTTTTTCGTTTTTTTAGAATTTCCCAAGCGCCAGCAACACTAATAACCCCATTCCCTTGTTTATGCGCTGAAATATTAGGGACCCATCTTGCACCTCTTGTAACTGCATGTTTAATGATATCAGGGTCATACTTTAGATTATTTTGTTTTGCAGCACTCAACAATAAAGCTACAGCACCTGCAGCAGTTGGAGTAGCTGTAGAGGTTCCACCTGCTATTGTGTACCCAGCAGGTAATTGAAATAAACCAGGAATTGCCCTTCCTTCCAAAAAACCTAATGCAGTACTAACGTAATTGGATGGAGAAATAATATCTGGTTTAAATGCACCATTCCCCATTGGACCATAACCACCAGTAATGAGTAAATTATCATCATATTCTACACGAACACCATGATTGGTAAAAAAATTATTTTTACTTTCATGACCATTTACACCAATTATTCCTTTTGCTAATACAATATCATCAATACCTCCTAAAATAGGATAGTTATGTGTTGGTGATAGGATAATTGGCTTATGTTTTTCGATAAGTCTTCCATAAATCACCGTTGCCACTAATCTTCCATCTCGTAATAAATAGTTTCTAGTTATGTTTGAGCTGTGTTCAAAATACACAACGTCTGCACCGTATTTTTTTACAGATATTATGGGCGACTCGATTTGACCATAAGCAGAACCGCCTTCTGAAATATTAATTAACTGTGCTCCTGGCGCAACACCATCAAATCTTCCATCAGTTCCTCTATTGGCTAAAGCCGCTCCAACAACCAACGTAGCATGCCTTTCTTTACCCATGTTAATGGAAACTAGATTTTTTTCTTTAATTATCTGTAATGCAAACGCAATTGATTCTCTCACATCAGTATCAGGGTCATCTTTTCCAAAAACACCAAACTCTGGTCTTATATCATAATCAGTTAAAGCTTTTTCATCATTAAATTTTAGATCTTGATCCGTATCTACCCACACATTATTACTTTTTTTATCCCAAATAACAGTAAACAATCGGCTAGAGCCTTCAGGATTTCCATCTCGGTTTAAATCTTTTTCAATTGAGCTGCCATAAAGCGCCAGAGAATCCACAATTAACTCGTTTAACTGCGCAATGCGAAACTGTCCATTCTTTGGAGCAATATATTCTTTATCATTAAACTGAAATTTATTGGACTTAGCTTCCACAATTTGTTCCATTTTTAGCCATCTTCCATCATCATCTAGTCGTGCATCAAGTGCGGTACCATAGGCAAATATTTTAGGTATTGTCTCACCTTTCAATGATGTGGCATCTTGCAATTCTGGAAGTAAAGGGTCCGCATTCATATCAATCATTGCTATTTTTATACCTCGACCATCATAAGTAGGATTGTTTTGTAAAAACTCATTAGCTCTAAGATCTTTTATTGGGTTATAACGATTTGTTATGGGGTAATCTGATAATTTAGGTGGCCAAACAACGCTCTTTTGTTTCACATCTCTACTATTTTGGGATGGTTTTGAATCAGATAAATTATCAGGAGCAAAAGCTCTTCCAAAAGCCCTTGAACGATTATGCATAGATAAGTCAATACTATGGATATCATCATTACCAACAATACTCTGTAATTGATCTATAGGAATAAGTGCTCTTAAATAATCAAGCTCATCGTCCTGATATTGAACTGTTCCTGAGAGCTGTTTAATTAATCTTGCTACATTAATATTTTTACCAGGCATTGATGCAATTACTAATAAAACTTCTTTTTCTCCTCTTGCCCTTGCTTGTGCAATTTCACCTCTTGCATCTTTAAATAAGAATGGTCTTCTTGGTACTTCAGCAAATAAAGAAATACCATTAATAAATAATATTATCAGGAATAAAGATTTGATTGTTAAGTGATAGTTATTCATAATTAATACATCTTTCTATTACTTGTCTTTTTTTCAATCTTGTATTCTTTCGGAGGATTAGATCCTAATAAATGTTTTACAAAATAATCCCAAGTCCGTCTTGCAATATACTCTTCTCTAGCGTACCCATGATTTCTATTGGGTAAAACTAACATATCAAAATCTTTATTATGTTTAATTAATTCATTTGCAACAAGTAGGGTCAAATTTGGATGTACATTGTCATCGAGTGATCCATAAGTAAGTAATAATTTCCCCTTTAAATTTGCTGCAATATTTTGATTTGCTTGGGAGTCATAAGTATCTGTGCTGTCATTAAGTTCTTTTAATAGCCCTTGGTATTTTTCACCCCATTCGAAATAATACCCTCTATTATCATGATTTCCAGCACCAGAAACAGCCACTTTAAAAAAGTCTGGATGCCTAAGAATCGCATCAGTAGAACTAAAGCCACCTCCAGAATGTCCATAAATACCTATTCTATCAAGATCTATAGGGTATTCTTTGGAAAGTTCCTTTAATGCAGAAATATGATCAGGAAGACCATTGTCACCCATATCAGCATAGTAACCATCATGGAATTCCTTAGATCTGTAAGGCGTACCAAGAGCATCAACTACAAATACGATGAATCCTAACTCCGCAAGGGCATGTCCTTGGGATGATGGAGAAGAAGTAAATCCATGAGTTCGTATAGGTCCAATTTGAGGACCAGGATATATGTAATCAATTACTGGGTATTTAGCGTCCTTTTTCAAATCTTTAGGCAAGACGATATATCCATAAAAATCATATTTGCCCTCCCTACCCTTTGTTTTGAACCTAATGGGTGCTGTCCATCCCTCAGCAATGAGGGGTTTGATATCTGCTTCTTCGACAGTCATTACAACTTTCCCAGATAATTCGCGAATAACCGTTACAGGAGCAGTACTTCTTGTACTATATGTATCAATAAAATAATTTTTATTTGGCGATAATTTTACAATATGATGTGCATTTTCATTACTTAACAATGTCACCTTACCAGTATTTAACGAAGCTTTGTAAAGGTGAATAAGATATGGATCTCTATCTTTTTCTCTTCCAACACCTGTAAAGAATACTTCATCATTCTTTTCATCTACAAAAAGAACCTCAATAACTAACCATTCTCCCTTTGTTATTTGTTTTTTAAGCTTCCCACTCTTATTATAGAGATATAAATGTCCCCATCCATCACGCTCAGAAAACCACAAAACTTCTTTTCCATTTTTTACAACACGCCAATTATGTGGAAATCTCATCTGATTTAGCTCAACATATGTCGAGTTTGATTCCGAAATAATTAGTTTTGTTTTTTTTGTTTTGACATCTAGTGAATATAGTTCCCTTTTTTGAAAATTTCGAGTTCTTGTAGTAAAAAATATTTTTTTGCTATCGCTAGTCCATTGTACATCTTTCCAGAGAGTATCAGATCGAGCAAATCCACCAGGAATTGGGTCAACTTTTGCCGAAACCTGATTGCCATTTTTCACATCAAACACATGTAATCCCCAGGTAGGAATATTTTTATCACCTGGTAGTGGATATTTCCAGCTATGTAAAATTGCCCTTCCAGTTGCCGCTTCCAGCAAATGAAAATCTTCTACATTTCGCTCATCATACTTGTGAGTTGCTATTTTTTTCCCATTTGGAGACCATGATAGTGTGGCCGGTGGATTATACTCATTTCTTCTATTTGTTATTTCTCGACAACAACCTTCTGCAACAACAGCATATCCATGATTTTTTTCTCCATCTCTGCTCAATCGTTTTGTCTTACCACTATTGATATATCTTATCCACAAATTTTCATTTTGAGAGTATGCAACTTTTGATCGGTCTGGTGAAAAGATCTCATTAGTTACTTTCTTTACACTATCAGGGCCACTTATTGAATAATCGCTTATATCTACTATCCAACTTTCATTTTTCTTTAGATAAACTTTGATCTTATTCTTGGCTACAAATTCAAAACTCTCAAATGGCAATTTTTTTGATTCATAAGTTGTATCCTTTGCGCTTGATAAAGAAGCTGCTAATTTTAAATGATCAAAAGCTTGAGATCTGGATTTATTTTTTACATCAATTAAAATAAATTCATGTCCACCAAATACTTGATTACGATACCAAAAACGTTCTAAGTCTATCCATTTTGGGTCTACAACTGTTCCCGATGTATACTGTTCCGCATTTTTATTAAAGAAATTTGCTGCTCTATCATATTCACCAATAGATACTTCATTTGGTAAATACGCTTCTAACTTTTGAGATAATAAATCATTTGAAAGGTTCATTATTATCAATAGACATATAATCCTACTTAAGTATTTAGTCCTCATTATTTTACCTCTCTTATATTAAAATTTATTCATCAGATAATATTGATAATTGATTATCTGAATTAAACTCTACTATTTTTTCATCAACGATAAAAATATCAGAATAGGGCACTTGTCCTTTTAATCCTAAATGATCAATAAATCCAGGTGATCTAGCACGAAACTTTAATTTTGCAATAATTTTAAAATCATTCTCAGAAATATTTGAAACATTTATTATGTAATTCTTTCTAAAGGATTCAAAAGTTGGAATAGTATAGTCAGATTTTTTTGTCATTCGTTGGGGAGATGTTTTATATATACCTGAATCACCCTTTTCTTCATAAAATACTGTTCTGAAAATGACAAGGTCAGGATCTATCTCATTTTTTGGATCAATACTGAAATCATATAATTCGTTATTCTCATTTACAAAACCAGTTTGATATATAGTATCATTTTCTGATAAAACTTTTATGTCCAACCATAGTTCTCTTGCAAATGTAGCGCCAGAAGGAAGGTTATGACCTGCACGATTAAATACTTCCACTTCAAATTTTATTTTATTTTGTTCAGTTATTAACGCTAAATCATTGATATTTAGATTTGCAGTTTGTTCTAATAATCTTTTTATTTCGTTTCTTTGGAGATCTTTATGTGGAAAAGCTGTTCTGGCTTCATCTATTCCTGCGAAGAAATGTCGGTGTAAATTATATCTTTTTTTTGCCTCAGGGAATAATTTTGGATCTACTGCAAAACCTTCATATGACTCCATATGACACTCTTGACAGGCAAAATTACTGGTCTTGTACTTTGAACTTTCCCACTCTGAAAAAGTTACTTCAGCATTATTTCCATCAACTAATAAATTATGACAAGGAAGACATGTCTCAGATGTAGAAAAGTCTTTAATATATACGGATTCATGAAAAACATTAGGTAAAGGATCATTTATACTACCATACATCTTATTACTTGGGTCAATATGGTATTTCACCACATTAAATAAGAATTTTTTTGTATTTATATTGGGCGTACCTGAGGTATGTATCATGGCATGGCAAAATGAGCAACCAACCCCTTCAGTTACTTGATTGGGTAATTTTTGGGAATTTTTAAATGTTAATTCATCAGGCTTTGATATGAGATTAGTTGTATATGCAACAGGACTATGGCATTCAATACAAAATTGTCCAAGGTCTTCACCTTTATCTTTATGATAATTCTGTTCATTGGTATTTATTGCAAAAAAAACAGGATCTTTAAAAGCATAGGCATGCATTGAACTTGACCACTCTAAATAATGCTGAGGATGGCATGACTGGCAACTTTCAGCAACTTGAAATTGATCAATTTGATAGGGGTTTTCTGAATAAGGAGTATAGCTAGAGGACCTTTTATTATAATTATAATGGAAATATAAAACAGTAATTATAAATACCGATAAGGCAATCGTAGCATTTTTTCTATTATTTTTTATCATCCATTAAATTAAAAAAAAACGGACCCTTAAGTGTAATGTTTAAAAGGGTCCGTTTACTTATCTAATCTATCCTTGCTCTATCTTTTTTTATAAGTGGAGACTTATGATGTTTTGATCCTACAACTGTTAAACGGATCCCATAATATTAGAGTAAGGCATCTCGATTAAAATTTAATTAATTCCCACTCATTGGTAGACATCTAGCAGATAGTGCATTATCTATATTAGTATTATAGGTTGCTTCTGAGTAAGACATTGGGAATTTAGTTGGTCTAGGAAGTGGACGTAAATTTTCAGCATCATTAAGCGGTCTGAATATATCTGCCGTTTTACCCCAACGATGTAAATAAGACATACGTCTTCCTTCAACCCAAAGCTCTGCGAATGTTTCATGCAATAGATATTCCATAACTACAGATGCATCAGTTGTAATTGGAAGCGCATCAAGTCCTACAGTCGCTCTTAGACCATTTAATACAGTTTGCGCACCAGCAAGATTACCATTTTGGTAATAAACTTCTGCCTCAATTAATTTCATTTCATCAGAATGAGTCATTGGAACGTCAGCTTCACCATCTTTGTATTTCCATTGACTATAATAATCGGTTTTACCATCTACACCAATAGTACCTGGATCATGCCAAATCTCTACACGACTATCTAATTGACCACTATATGGATCTATTAACATTTCGGCATCTGTATCTACCATTGGCCACCATTTTTCTCTTACCCCTCCAGCATTATTGTATCCAATTGTTGCAACAAAAACAATCCAATTTTGCTGACGAGAGCTATTACCAGAATACTGGGCATAATGAACAAAACCTTCAGGTACCGCTTTTGCATCAGCTAAAGCAGCATCCCAATTACCAAGCCATAAATTTGCACGTGCTCTACCTGCAAGTGCCCAATTATAATATGCTGTTGCACCCGCTGCTTGAGCCGTAGCCATTGCAGTTGTTAATTCAGCTACAGCTGCTGTGGTCATTTGCACATCGGTAACTACATCGCCATTTTCTTCAATAACACCTTCACAAAAACCTTCACCCATCATTAACAATGCCCAGGCCTTCGTTGTTTGAATTTGTGCCATCATTGGATCTGTAGCTGCCGCTGTACCTAAAACATTCTCTAATCTTTCTTTAGTACTCTTAGCGAACCATCTTACACGTAAGTAACCATTCATAATTCCATCAGTTGCTGCTGTACCATATTTAAATCTACCATGGTCTACATCATCCCAGCCAGCCCACGTACCTGTATGCTGATATTCATCAGAGGCTAATGCTGAGTAAGCAACAAAACCATCGTGCGTCGCATATAAATCACCTTCAACACCATTGGCTACAGCATCTAAAGCACCATCTAAGTCAGGAGACGTATATCTTGCTGGATCTTGAACAGTTAGTAAATCATCATCACAAGCAAGAAAAGCTAATAATGAAGTAAGTATTACAAGTTTATTTGTGATTTTCATTTTATATCCTTTCTTACTTAAAGTGCTGTCTTAAGTGTTAATAAAAACGTTCGCGGTGCCGGCATTGCTAAAAACCCTGAAGCATTTGTAGCTCCAGTATTACCATTGTAATTAGCACCCTGTGAATACTGCATATCAGGATCATCGCAATGACAATCATCCCACCACCATATATTTTGACCTGAGAATGTTATAGTGGTAGCACCTAAACCAATTTTTGATGATAAACTAGTAGGGATTGAGTATGTTACAGAAAGCTCTCTTAATCTTAGAGCATCTCTACTATCATATGCACCGGTCAAACTCCAATAATTTAACGTAGAATCCGTTTGAGCAGTTCTTGAAGGATTACCATTTTCATCTAATTTATCAAAGTCATAGGTACTAAGGATTTCATCAGAACCGCCCTGTCTAACTTTATACGGTCTATCACTATTGCTAAAGACTGCACCTTTAGTTTGAGAAATCAAGGCGTAGAATCTGAAATCACCAAAAGTAATGGTATTTCCTAATGAATAGTTATTCTTTGGTAAAAAAGGACCTCTATACTTAGCATAATCAGAGCGTGTATGTGTTTTATTTTCAGCATCCCAGCCTGTAATAACACCGCCCCATAAACCATTAACTGGATATCCTAATCTGTGGCCACCAACAACATAGACAGAATCTCCACCATCAACTTCATTAGCATAAATTTTCTGCCAATTTCCTTCATCACCCAATTCTGTGATTTTATTTTCATTTCCATCAAAATTAACATTCACATCCCAACGTAAGTTGCTTGTATTAATCAATGATGTATTTAATGAAAGCTCCCAACCTGAATTTTCTATCTCACCAATATTCGATAGCTGAGAAGATGCGAAACCCGCACTTGGAGGAAGAGTTAAAGGAAGAAGTGCATCACTAGTAACATTCTTATATGAAGTAAATGTAACGCCTACTTTATTTTCCAATAAACCTAGGTCAAATCCAAATTCAGTTTCGGTTGTGGTCTCAGGTTTTAATTCTGCATTACCTGGATTATCAGGAGTTACGCCTGCAACATTTGCAAGTACTGCAGTTGGTGTAAATGTTAAGAACTGGTCATATGCACCAGGAAATTTTCCAGCTTTACCCCATGCCATTCTTAATTTTAAAGTACTAATTGCACTTGGTATAAACTTCTCTTCAGATATCATATACGCTACATCAAATTTTGGAAATTGTTTAAATCCATAATTTTCACCGAAAGCACTATTTCCATCAATACGAAGACCAAAAGATGTAAACAGTTTATCAGCTATATCAAATCTATTTTGAAAAAATACACCTGTGTTGATCACCTCATTAGCAAATTCTGCTGAAAATGTCTCTGCACCACCACTTAAGGTTGTGACACCAGGACCTGCATAAGTTTTACCTGTTCCCATTTGCTGTGTTTCTGTTTCCCAAAATGTTTGAGTACCAATTGAGAAATCACCACCTATTCCAAAAATGTTATAAGTTAGATTTCCAACATACTCAATGTTGAACTTTTGTGATCTACGATACCCAAGAGTCTTTTCACCTGTTGTTCCAACATATACATACTGATTACCATAAGGCATAATTCGCATTTTTTCTTCGTCCACTAGGTCAATGCCCACTGTCACTTTATTACTTAGATTTTTAGCAGGAGTATATAAAAGATTTAATGAGCCATTCCAACGATGAGCATCATTTGTTGTTATCACATCTTTAATATAACTAACTGTAGTCCAAGGTTCACCAAAAGGTCTTTCAGCCGTCGCATTAAGCGGATTACCCATAAGCATATTACCTAATAATGCCATCCAGTTATTTCCAGCTTGAATAGGATTTGTTATATTTTTAGAAAAGGCTGTATTAACACCCAATTGCCATTTACTAGATGGAATCCAACGTAAATTCAATCTTAAGTTTGTTCTTTCAGCACTATTTGGTTTAATAGAACCTTCTTCTGTAGAATAACCTGCTCCAAAGAAATAAGTTACATCATTACCGCCACCTTGAGCTGTTAAATCAACGTTGCGAATGGCTCCATTTTCAATAAAATCATTTGCATCAAGCGCTTGAGTTCCATCGGTACCTTTAAATTTAGGCTTTAATGTTGTTGCAAAGTTCTCTCTATGACGGTTATAGCCACTTGATGTAGTCACAGTAAATGAAGGTTTGGTATTAAGTTTTCCACGCTTTGTAAAAATTTGTATCACACCATTGGATGCCTCAGCACCAAACATGGTTGCTGCAGCTGCACCTTTAAGAATTTCAATTCTTTCAATTTCTTCAGGGTTAATATCCGCAAGGCGATCTTCACCACCTCCACCACTAAAATAGCAGCATGCATTTCCGGCCATCCAACCCCACTCATTCTTATTTGCATCAACACGAACACCATCAATATAAACTACGGGCCTTTGCTCTAGACTAAAACTATTCGCACCTCTTATTTGTAATGAACGTGATGCACCAACTCCACCTGAAGTTGCCACAGATCGCACACCTGGAATTCTTGCTTGCAGTGCCGTACCAAAGCTATTAATTGGAACCTTATCGGCAATAGCTCCAATATCTATACTAGTCATTGAAGAACCAACTTTTCTTAAGTCGGTTGCACCAACTGTACCAGTCACAACAACCTGGTCCATTTGAAGTGCATCTTCTTTTAATGAAAAATTTTGTGTTACCTCACCAGATAGTAGAAGTTCTACCGTTTGATTACTATAACCTATATAACGAACTGTTAGTGTACCACTTTCACCAGAAATAGGCACTTCAAAAGAGTAAGTGCCATCTGTGGCTGTGGCTGTACCAAAGTCAGTTCCATCCAAGCTTATGCTTGCTCCAGCCAGTGCATTACCATTTGTTGCATCTGTTACTGTACCACTAATATCTGTGGATTGAGCAAATAGAAATGTGAATAATGTTAATAAAAGTATAGATATTTTTGAATAGCTTTTTAACATATAGATTTCTCCTAAACTTTTTAGAAAAATTGTTGTAAAATAGCAATACATAATCAGTTGATTAATTGATTGATACTACTCGATATTAAACACTGATTAACTTAATTACAACTTTTTTATCATAATTAATCATTTTATCTACTTTTATTTATAAAAGGAAAAAGAATTTGGACACAAAAATATTTATAGACTCAATTAAACAGAAATATAAATTTTATACAAATAAAGAAGTTGCCGAATATTTTGGCGTTACTCGTTCAAGAGTTAGTCAATGGCTGAATACTAATAAAATACCAAAAAGATATATTGATAAAGAAAGATATATTGAGGAAGAAAAAATAAATCATCATAATGATACTGAAATAATAGATTATAAAAAAATTATAAAAAAACAGCTTAATCATATTGAGTTATTAGAAGAGAGAATAGAATTATATAAATTTAAAAGGGAAACCTTTATTAAAGAAGTTCACGAAAATTGGGATTATGATGTGAAAATCTCTTTCATATTTAACTCCCTTAGAAAAACTCTACCAGAAGAGGTAATTACTTCTAGTGTTGAAGTCAAAAAATTAAATGATTATTTAGGATATACTCGAGAAGAATTCAAAAATAATATTCTGTCTTGGTTAAATAGTCCAATGGTTGATAAAAAAGAAGTTCTCAAACTGTATACTCTATCTGAGGAAAGAAGGATGAATGCAATAAAGAATGAAATTGATAGCTATATTGTAAGTAATCATATCAAGTACTACAAAAAGAATGGTGATTCTGTGTGGACAATTTATAGAGCTTACTATGACCTAAATCAAAATTCTTGTATAACAAAACTTAAAATACTTCATGAAAATGCATTAGACGATTGAGTTTTTCATGCTAAAACAAATTTTATCTTTCTTCGTTTTGCTTCAAGTTGGCTTTTCTCAGCCTACAAACCCAGTTGCCACATTTTCTATTCTTGCATATGATCCAGAAACCGGTATGGTTGGTGGTGCAGTTCAATCCAGAGTTTTTTCTGTTGGAAATGGCGTTCTTTGGGCTAAAGCTGATGTTGGCATAGTGGCAACGCAGGCTTACGTTGATGTGAGCTATGGTCCACAAGGATTAGAGCTCCTAGAAAAAGGGCTGAACCCAGATGAAGTGGTAAAAACTTTATTAAGGAATGACCCAGACCCCCACCCGGAAGATTGGCCCAAGCTTGCTAGGCAATTTTCTGTAATGGATGCCAATGGAAGTTTTTCAACTCACACTGGAACCAAAACCTCATACTGGGCTGGGCATAAATATGGTAAATACTCAAGTGCTCAAGGTAATATTTTAGCAAGTGAAGATGTTGTTAATGATATGATAAGTGCCTTTGAGAAAACTAAGGGTCACTTATCTATGCGCCTTTTACACGCACTTGAAGCTGGACAAAAAGCAGGTGGCGATACCCGAGGAATGCAATCTGCTGCAATATTAATTGTAAAAAAAGATGGTGGTGTTTGGCTAAATAATGATGTGGTATTACGACTTCAGGTAGATGACAACCCTGAACCCATCAAAGAATTAAGAAGGCTAATTGAGAAAGCACATGAGCGATTTAACTGGAAATAATTTTAGAGTGAAGACTTTACTTTTTCCTCTAATTCTCATCGCAGGTCTCTGTTATGGTTGCGAGGATAAACCTGATGAGCAAGTTATTGATCCAAATAATCTATTTCAATTTATTCTTAAAGATGAAAATCCAAATTCTAAGAGTTTTGGAAGTAATATTGGCCCAGCCAAATATATAGGAAGAGTTTCTGTTTATTATTTTGGTGATCCTGGATGAGGAATGTGTCGAAGCCGGTTCGGTGTCTTAGATTATATGTTTGATGATATAAATAAAAATGATAAAAATAATATTGTCTTTTTAGGTATAAGCAATAAAAGTCACTCAAAAGTTGAGATACCTAAGATGATCGAAGGAAAAACACTCCCTTGGGCGCATGACAATGCGAGTCAAGATGTTTGGACCAAGTGGGATGTTCGATTAAGAGATTTATACATACTCAATGAGGAGGGTATATTATACGGTATGGTTAATTTGACCGGTTATGACCCTGACCCTCAGATAAATGGCGGTCGTAACTATAATGACCTAAAGCAACTTATTCTAGATGCAAAAAAGACTTCTAGCTCTAATTAGATCCTAGAAAAACTCTATTTATTCTTTTCTTTTTCCAGATTTAATTGGTTTATATCAACATTCCAATAATTATCGCCGATTAAGTGCTTCACAAAATATTCTGCTCGTAGCCAAGCCCAATAATCATTCATATCCCCAAAACCATGTCGTTGACCTGGAAATATAAAAAAGTCAAACCTTTTATTTGCTTTAATTAGTGCTTCTGTCATTCGCAGTGTTCCTGCCATATGAACATTATTATCAACATCACCTGTAGTTAACATTAAATGACCTTTTAAATTGTTAGCCAGTTCAGAATTTTTAGCAATATCATACTCAAAGGTTATCTCTCCATCTTCATCTATCACTTCTTTAATACCATGATGCTTTTCAGACCAATAACTATTATAAACATTATTTTCATGATTACCAGCTGATGAGACAGCAACTTTAAAGAAATCAGGATAAACAAGCATAGCTGCTGTGGACATAAAACCACCACCAGAGTGACCATAGATACCTACTCGTTCCATATCAATAAAGTTATGTTTATCAGCTAATTGTTCGATTCCAGCTTTTTTATCCGCTAATCCATAATCTCTTAAGTTTCCATAACCATAATTATGATACCATTTTGAGCGCCATGGATGCCCCCCACGATTTCCAATAGTAATTACTATAAACCCAAATTGAGCTAAATGAGTTGTATGATGCCTTAATTGGTTAAATGCTTTTGCCACTGATTCTGTTTGTGGACCCGGATAAACATACGTAATAATTGGGTAGGTTTTATTTGGATCAAAATCAAATGGCTTCGTCATTACGCCATATATGTCTGTAACACCATCTGCTGATTTAACCTTAAATGTTTCAGGATATTTAAAGCCCGCAGCCATTAACTGAGACATATCTGAACTTTCTAAGTCAATTATTTTTTTCCCCGTTGCATTATAAAGAGCTGATTTTGGTTGAGTATTTACTCGTGAAAAATTATCAATGAAATACTGATTAGATTCATCCATATTAACGCGATGATCAAAGTTTCTACTATTCAATAGTTTTAAACGAGTTCCATCCATTGAAACACGATATAAATGTTGATAGTAAGGATCTTCATTCTTCTCTTTACCATTAGCCATAAAGTATACATTCCCTTTGGTTTCATCAATGCCAACAATTTGACGAATAGAGTATGCACCACTTGTGAGCTGTCTTAGAACTTTTCCTTTTGAATTATAAAGATATAAATGACCCCAACCATCTCTTTCAGACCACCATATCATATTACCATTATCCATTAACTCAAGCCTTTGTAAATCAATATATGTATTCAGTCTTTCTTCAAATAAAACCTCAACTTCTCCTGTTTCTGTATCAGCTCTACATACATCTACTTTATGCCAATCCCTACTCTGTCTATTAAAGTAGAGATACCTTGAATCTTCAGAAAGCCATAAACTTCTTTTTGGTTCATCACTATCTGGATAAATAAAGTTTCTTGATGAGTAAATACCTACTCTTTGATCTTTAAAATGTTCTGTATCAATTACTATAGATCTATCAGCTTCTAGATCATATGTCATCATTTCGTATTGAGAAACAATGGAGTCTCCAGCCATATCATATTTATATGTTTCAAGTTCAGGTCTTTTATAGCCAACCGAATGTATTACCCACAGATTTTCCACATCTCTTCTATCGGAGCGTAGAAGTGCAAACTTTTTAGAATCCTTTGACCAGTAAAGGTTTACTTTTTTACGATCATGCTTGTCTTTTTCTCTTTTAGAATCAATAGTCCCTCGAGCATAAAACCTTGTATTAGAATAACTAAAATCTTCTTCTCCATTGAAAGTTAATTGTATTTCATTTAATTCTACTTCTTTCGAAGCTTTATCTGCTGCTTTTTTATCTTTATCCCGTCTAGCATCAAGAACTTTTTTATACTCTAATTTATTTATTTTGAAGAGATTATGGTCTCGAACAAAGATAATATTTTTACCATCTGGGGATACACTTGCCCAGCTAGGATGATTATCAGGAGCTTCCCATTTATCTAATTGTCTTAATTTTTTTGTTTTTATGTTATACTCAAAATGGAAAACTTTCTTTTTTACTTTTTCCTTCTTCCCTTTTTCATCTTGTTGATTCTCAATTTCTTCATCAACTTTTTCTTCATCTTGTGATGAGGTAACATCAAATTGAATAATATTTTTTTTAATAAATTTTATTTTTTCAATTGGTAAATGTTTCCCATCCCATGGATCTAAAGTTAAACGAGTTAGTTCAGCAGCAATCTTATCATTATCAAATAATTTTTCTTTAATTCCTTTTAAAGGATCTACAATATAGAAGGCACTTCCATTTGAAGTCTTCCATTCATACCAAAAACGATTTGATCCCTTAATCCATTTAGGATTTATGGATGTTGAATAGGTCATTTTTTTTATTTTATACGGAGCAAAACGTGTTGCCAGGTCATAATTGGCTTTATTACTTTCATCTATTGCAAATGATAGAGACGTAACAGTAAATACAGTAAAAATTATTTTAATTAGGGCTTTCATTCGAACCTCCTCAAAGAAATATTTAGCTATTATAAATACATTATCAATATAAGTAATTCGTTTAAACATATTTAAATAAAACTAAACAAAATTTAAAATAATTAAAAAAATAGCAAATATGGTTCATTGAATTGGTTTTTTAATCACATGCTTTATGTTAGTATTATCAGTCCTTGATCAGAGTAAAGATGAGGTTCTCCTTCAGTTAATGTCATTACCAATACTATTGGTGATTCATTCGTTTTTTGAATAAAAGAAAATATACCGGAATACCTGTTAAAACAAATGTCAGATCCTGAACTGATTTTCCCGTTTCATAATA
>PCAG01000052.1 GCA_002730475.1 Spirochaetales bacterium
AAAATTACTTGAGATGGTTTCCATTGTTAACTTTCCTGCTTCAATTGCATTACAGACCAATACTCCTGATGTTCTGCAAAATATAAAACGAAAGAATATTCCCTTTGATAAATATGTCGCTTTTCAAAAAGAGCTCATGTTGAAATCAAGGGATAATTCCGTAACAGAGTTAATTTTGTGTCTTCCAGGCGAAACCAAAGAAACATTTTTGAATACTCTAAGAGATGTTATCAATTCAGGTGTGCAGAGTATCGATATTTATACTATGATGAACCTGAAAGGAACTCCAATGTCTTCTGTGGAAAATTCTGAACGTTACAATAATATAATACGGCATAGGACTGTACCAAGGCAATTCAGTATAATCGATGGTACAAAGATTATGGATACCGAAGAGGTGGTCGTCGGGACAAAAAATATGTCATTCGATGATTATATAAGTCTCCGAGGGTTAAGTTTTATTGTCACAACATTCTTTAGTTCAGCAGAATTGAGTCCGTTAAAGAGATTTCTTTTTGAGTATAAAATGGATATTGCCGAGTGGATTTTTTCTATATCTGACAGATTATCTGAATACCCTGAACTTTATCAAAACTATAAGGCTTTTTTGAAAGAAACAGAGGATGAATTGTTTTTGTCTCGCGAGGCTCTCATAGCGTTTTATGATAACTCTGAGAATTTTGAGGCGTTATGTTCCGGTCGTTTAGGAGATAACCTGCTTCGTAAATACAAGTTAATAGCTCTTTCTGGAAATTATGAGTCATGCCTTAAATTGGCTGTATCAGTTGCAAGGAAAATTATTCACGATAGTTTTGAAGACCATAAAAAGATGGATGCGATGATTGATGATTTAACTTCCTATCTTTTGACACGCGATATGAAGTCGTTTTTATTGGGAAAAAGTTATTCTTATCATAAACAATTTCACCTCAAGCATGATATTCCGCTTTGGTTAGTAAACAGTGATCCTGGGCTTTTTCTTAAAGACTTTAATAGCACATGTGACTACACTGCTACCTTCACTGATGATACTATAAAGCGATTGAAAGATATTGTCAAGATGAACAAAGATCTTACTTTGTCATTACAAATACTTTATCGTGATGGCACTATACGGGAATACTGGCCACAATGGGTTAAGAACTAGGATTCATCTCATTTCATTAAATAATCAAAGCTTTTGGGTTCAAATGAGAGACATATTACCGTCATTTTTCATGTCGAGATGTTTTATTTATTATATTAAGGCTGCTTATGTTTGATCGTAATGCCTTAAGCATTAAACCTTTATCACAGAGAAGACACGATATAAATATTTCTGCTGTAAGCAGTTTAGGTGTTACTGCAGAAATAAAAATAGACGAAAAGATAAGAAGGGTTGCTGGTCACATCTCAGTTGCTAAAGACAATAATGGTTCAAATTTATTAATTATTGGTGGGCATGTGATTCGGTCTGGAGTCCAACATTACATTATAGACTTGTTGGAGAGAGGTTACATTTCATGTATAGCAATGAACGGTGGTTGTATGATTCACGATTTTGAATTTGCCCTTATTGGCGCAACAACTGAAAAGGTTGCCAGGTACATAAGAGAAGGGCAATTTGGGTTGTGGAAAGAGACAGGCCGGATAAATGATATTATCAATCAGGCATTTAGAAAAGAAAATACAATTGGTATGGGGGAGGCCATCGGCAAAGCTGTTCAAGAAGGTGAATTTCCCAATAAAGATACTAGCCTTTTAGCGGCATGCTACCGCTTAAACATTCCGGTGACCATTCATATAGGCATAGGTTATGATATTATACATGAGCATCCGAATTGTGATGGTGCCGCGACAGGAGCGCTTTCATATAACGACTTTTTAAAGTTTGTGTCTGAAGTTCAGATGCTGGAGGGTGGGGTTGTAATGAATTTCGGAAGTTCGGTAATGGCTCCGGAAGTTTTCCTGAAAGCTCTTAGCATGGCAAGAAATGTTGCGCATCAGGAAGGGAGGGCTATTAAACATTTTACTACTTTAGTGTGCGATCTCCATGATCTTCCAGAAGATTTTAGAAATGAACCATCTAAAGATAGTGCTGCTTACTATTTTAGGCCATGGAAAACAATGCTTGTCAGGACCGTGGCTGATGGTGGAAAAAGTTTTTATGTAAAAGGAAAACATAGAGATACTATTCCAGCGCTTTGGGCGGCAATAAACGAAGAAGAGAATCCGCAGATTACACAGATTAGTGCAGATAAGCGCAGATAAGGAAATATTACAAAACAAACATATATGTTCATTGAAACCTGTGGAGAAGAGAGAAAATACAAGAGATGAAAGAACATATAGAATAATTGGTGCAGCCATGGAAGTGCATAAAGAGTTGGGTTGTGGATTCTTGGAACCCGTCTACCAGGAGGCATTAGAGACAGAATTCAAAAATCAAGGTATTCCCTATAAATCATAGTCTGTTATAGACATTTATTACAAGCAAAAGCTTCTGGAGAAAAAATATCAACCCGATTTTATCTGTTTTAATGAAGTAATTATAGAAATTAAAGCTTTAGATCAATTGTCTGGTACTGAAGAATCTCAGATTATTAATTATCTAAAAGCATCAAAGCTTAAAGTTGGCCTTTTAATCAATTTCGGTTCAAAATCATTAGAATATAAGAGATTTGTTTATAATTATTAATCTGTGCTAATCAGCGTAATCTGCGGATGATATTAAATGAAGGTTGTTGAACTTAAAGAGCTTGAGAAAGAATTTCTGGATCTGAAATCCAAAGGGAAGAAGATTGTTCATTGTCATGGCTGTTTTGACCTGATGCATCCGGGACACATCAAGTATTTCCAGGCAGCAAAGGATATGGGTGATGTACTGGTTGTGACAGTAACGCCTGACGTCTATGTTGACAAGGGACCGGGCAGGCCTGTTTTCAATCAAGGCTTGAGGGCTTATTCTATTGCTGCATTAGAATATGTTGATTATGTTGCTATAAATAAATGGCCAACTGCGGAGGAAACATTAAGGCTGTTGAGGCCAGACATATATGTTAAGGGACAGGAATTTGAAAAATTAGAGGACAAAACAGGTAAAATGCAAAAGGAATATGAGGTTATAAAGGAGATAGGTGCTGAATTAAGATTTACACATGAAATCGTATTCTCTTCGACTGAATTATTAATTAAAACAAAATAAATAGGACGCAGATGAACACAGATTATCAGGATTTTATATATAGAGGACTAACGGAAAAAATTGTCTTAATCTGTGCTTTTGCGCAATCTATGGATAGATATGGATCAGAAAATTAAGAATAAAATATTGTTGTTTGATGAACTTATAGAAAAGGTAGGGATGCATCAACGAGAAGGAAAGATTATTGTCCAGAGCCATGGGATTTTTGATCTCATTCATCCTGGTATTTTAAAACATCTTAATGCGGCTAAGGAGCGGGGGGATGTACTAGTCGTTACTGTGATAAAAGATAAGGACGTGAGAAAGGGGCCTGAAAGGCCTATTTTCCCGGAAAATTTTAGACTGGAAAATGTCTCTTCATTAGAGCAGGTTGACTATTGCTGTCTTGTGGATGATGATACTCCCTTTGAATGTGTAAAAAGGATAAAACCGGATTACTTTGCAAAAGGTCAGAAATATGCGGAACGTGACCGTTCAATTCATAGCAAGGTTTTTGAAAAAGAGAGAGAGTTGTTTTTTGGTAAGAGTATAATTTATGAGACGGAGGGCTTTTCATTCAGTCCATCACACATAATTAATAATTCATTAGATATATACCCTGAAGAAACCAGAAATTATTTAAAAGCTTTTTCTAAAAAATACAATTTCTCGGATATTCTAAAAAAATTGGACAGCTTGAAGGATTTAAAGGTTTTGCTTATAGGTGATGGAATTATAGATGAGTATTACTATTGTACGTCTATGGGCAAGTCTCCAAAGGCACAGCTTATTGTTAACAAATATGTTACTCATGAGATCTTTGCCGGAGGTGCCTTTGCAATTGCGAACCATGTGGGGGGGGTATGTGGTAAGGTTCAGTTGGTAACTTTGTTAGGAAGAGAGGATTCAAGAGAAGATTTTGTCTCAGATAATCTTAAATCAAACGTTAGTACAAAATTTTTTTACAGGGATGACGGTCCTTCCATTGTAAAAAGGAGATATATTAGTCAGCGCCATAAACAGAAAATATTCGAAATTAATCATATCAATGATAATAATATTTCCGAGGAATTAGAATCAGAGGTTGCTGATTACATAAAATCAGTAGTACACGAATATGATCTGATATTAGTTTCTGATTTTGGACATGGGTTTATTACTGATAATTTAATAGAGAAAATTGAGGAGTTTCCAGTGAAATTGGCGGTAAATGCACAAACTAATGGTGCCAACGCCGGTTATAATCTGATTACAAAATACAAAAATACACATTTTATATGTCTAGACGCTCCGGAGGCAAGATTAGCGACACAGGAGAAACATGCCGAAATAGAGTATGTTGCGAGAAAACTCTTAAATGAAATAAATACGGATTACCTTATTGTAACAGTAGGCGGTGAAGGGTCAATATGTGTTAACAGGCAAGGTGGAATAAACCAAACACCGGCATTCGCCACAAAGGTGGTCGATGCTATAGGTGCCGGAGACGCTTTCTTTTCACTTTCATCACTCTGCTTCGCATTAGGAATGCCAATGGATTTAGTTTCATTCTTCGGAAATGCAATAGGGGCTTTGTCTGTTCAGATTATGGGCAATAAGAGACCGGTAGAAGGGTATGAGATCAAAGAGTTTATACACACTATTTTAAGCTGATAGACAATGATATTTGCCGATTATTTATATCTTTGTTTTTTGATCATATTTTATCTGTGCAAATCTGTGTCTACACTTGAGATCCAATGCGTAAATGCGTAAATTTGTAGAAGATTACTATAATGACCTTACTGAGTTGACTCGTTCCATTAGAGTTACCGATAAAGAAGGGGAAAGAATAAAATTTTCCCATGGTATTGAGAAGGTCGGTAACCTGATCTTATCACAGGCTGATTCTGGTCATAAGTTGATGTTTATCGGTAACGGTGCCAGTGCTACCATTTCCAGCCATATGTCTACTGATTTCTGGAAAACCTGCGGGGTGAGAGCCGTTGCATTTAATGATAGTTCGTTGTTGACCTGTCTCGGAAATGACTTTGGCTATGAATATATATTTGAGAAATCAATAGAAATGTTTGCAGATCGTGGAGACATTTTAGTTGCCATAAGCAGCTCTGGTAAGTCGGAGAATATTTTAAGGGGTGTAAATTCTGCAAAATCAAAAGATTGTAGTGTAATAACTCTTTCTGGGTTCAAAGATGATAATCCTCTGTCTTCGGCGGGGGATTATAATTTTTATGTACCGGCTCAGGAATATGGTCCGGTAGAAGTAATCCATCACTCTATATGCCACTGTATTTTAGATGCCATTGGTAACGATAAAGAAAGACATAGATAAAGAATATTGCGTATTCTGCGGATGATTAATGGATAAGTATAGAATAGACAGTCATAAATTGGTTTACCACATCCCCAGGGTATATGATTGGCTAAAAGGAGAGGATATATTTCCTATTTACATGGAAATAAGCCCTGTAGGAAGCTGTAACCATAGATGCGTCTTTTGTGCTTATGATTTTATTGGTTATCCAAACAGAAAGCTGGATTGTGACAGATTACTGGCCTTTATAGATGAAGCAAAAGAAGCGGGTGTGAAGAGTCTGTTATATGCAGGAGAGGGAGAACCTTTGCTGCATCCAGATATAGAGAAATTCATCATCCATTCTAAAAATAGTGGTATTGATGTGGGATTGTTTACAAATGGGCAACTATTAAGAGAAGGGCTTGCAGAAGCCATATTGCCTCTTCTCACATTTGTGAGGTTTAGCTTTAATGGTGGAACAAAGGACAACTATGCGGATTTGCATAAGGTAAAACCGGATATTTTCGGAAGAGTTGTGGCAAATATGAAGATAGCGTCCGAGATAAAAGAAAAAAAGGCTTTAGATGTGGATATTGGAGTACAGTATGTATTGTTGCCTGAAAATGTAGACTATTTAATAGATGCCGTGAAGACGATAAAAGATACAGGAGTAGGATATTTTGTAATTAAACCATTCGTTCAGCAAAGTGATTTGCAGTCATATAGAATTGCAGAACCGCTTGATTTGGATAGTATAGAGCATATTCTTAATGAAGCAGAGAGTTTGTCCAGTGAAGATTTTATAGTTATAGCAAGGAGAGAATCATTTGAGGGTTATGGCAAGAGAAAGTATAAACATTGCTATGGGACTTCTTTCGTTTCTGTCATGAATTCAGCAGGCGATTTGGCAACATGCTTGCCTTACTGGGATAAAGATGATTTTATATTTGGTAATATTTACAAAAGTGAGCTTGGAGACATCTGGCATGAAAAGAGAAGAAAAAAAATAAAAGAGTATTTGGAAAAAGAGTTAAATGTTCAGGAATGCCCACCAAACTGTAGACCAAATTCCATTAATGAGTTCTTGTGGGAAGTAAAGAATCCTGCCGTAAAGCATATAAATTTTATTTAAAGAAAAATATGTAAACCATAAAGCTGAGTTAAAGTAGGATTGAGTAAATCCTTTCCTGCAGAATTTAGTAAAATGATCGACATAAAAGAAAAAGCAAAAGAACTAAAAAAAGAGATGATTAAGACGATATGCAGGGCTGGTGGAGGACATATGCCTGCGTCCTTATCAATTATTGATATTTTGACCGTTCTGTACTACAGTACTTTGCAAATTGATCCTGACAATTCTGACGACCCTCATAGAGACAGGTTTATATTGAGCAAAGGTCACGCATGTGTGGCATTATATGTTGTGCTTGCGGATAAGGGTTTCTTCGGCAAGCATCACCTTACTACCTATGGAAAATTTGGGTCTATTCTGGGTGGTCATCCTGACATGCATAAAATACCTGGTGTGGAAGCATCCACAGGATCGCTTGGTCACGGCTTTCCTTTTGGAGTAGGTATGGCATTGTCAGGTAAACTTGATGATGAAACGTATAGGGTATTCACTTTGCTTGGGGATGGTGAGTGTCAGGAAGGATCAATATGGGAGGCGGCGATGTTTGCTTCTCATCAAAAGCTTGATAACCTGATTGCAATTATTGATTATAACAAGCAACAAGCTATGGATTATCTGGATAAGATTGTCTCTTTGGAGCCTTTTGTAGAAAAATGGAGGGCTTTTGGCTGGGAAGTTAGAGAAGTGGACGGACACGATCTTAACCAGCTTATTGAAATCTTTAACACTTGTCCGTTTGTTAAAGGAAAACCTAACTTGATAATTGCACATACTACTAAAGGTAAAGGTATCTCTTTTATGGAACATGAACCTTTATGGCATTACCGCATGCCGAATCTCGAAGAAATGAAAATTGTAAGTAAGGATTTAGGCTTGGGTGACTTCTGGAAGGAATTTGAATGAGAAACGCATATCTTTCTACATTGTATCAATTGGCAAAATCTAATAAAAACATTTTGGCATTAGTTGCTGACAACGGCACTATTGTATATGACAAATATCGGGAAGACTTTACGGGCAGGTTTATTAATTTTGGCATTTCTGAAGCTAATATGATTAGTGTTGCAGCAGGCCTTGCATCTTGCGGCAAGGTTCCTTTTGCCTATACGATTGCCAACTTTCTTACTTTTAGGGCATATGAACAGATCAGGAATGATGTATGTCTGCAGAAGATGAATGTTAAGATAGTAGGCATTGGAGCGGGGTTTGTTTACAGTGACTTAGGTCCTACACATCACAGTACTGAAGATATAGCTGTTATGAGGGTACTTCCCGAAATGATAATCTTATCGCCTTCCGACCCCTTAGAAGCCGTTAAAGCAACTAATGCTGCAGCTCATATCGTAGGGCCAGTATATTTGCGTCTTGCGACCGGGGGTACTCCTAAGATATATGAAAGTGACTACGTATTTGAGGTAGGAAAGGGTGTAACTCTTAGAGAAGGCAATGACATGGCAATTATAGCAACGGGAAGCATTGTACATGAAGCAGTGCAAGCGGTTAATGAGTTGGAAGAATTAGGGATTTCAGTGAGGTTGATTAATATTCATACTATAAAGCCTATTGATAGAGAAATTATCATTAAGGCTGCCATGGAAACACAGGCAATCCTCACGATCGAGGAACATTCAATAACAGGTGGACTTGGAAGTTGTGTAGCGGAGGTTCTTGCTGAGGCAAATTGTGTATACCATTCTTTTAAGAGATTAGGATTAAATGATGTTTTTCCTCAGGGATACGGCAATTACCAGGAAATGAAAGTATTAAACGGGCTTTCTAAAGATGATATCGTAAAGGAAGTTAATAATCTATTAAACGTTAAACGTAGTATCCTACCATCCTCTTCAGATTATGCAGTTTAAGGCAGGTGTGAAATCTTGATATCTTTATCTGGCTATTTAAATAATGGGTAAGTTACTAAATATAGTAACTCCACTGCACCAATCTACAGCCCGTTCTTACATTGATAGGATGGTAGATGAAAAGGTGCACTGTATGTTGAAAGCCAAGGAATATGAAACTGATTATTGGGATGGCGATCGGCGATATGGTTACGGTGGGTATAAATATCTGCCTGGTCGTTGGAAACCGGTGGCAGAGGCACTGATAGAAAGATACAATTTGACCAATGAAACCCGCATACTGGATGTGGGTTGTGGTAAAGCATTTTTACTGTATGAAATAAAGCTATTACTGCCGGGGATAAAGATTGCCGGCTTTGACATTTCCAGGCACGGACTGAATGGTGCTAAGAAGGAAGTGAGGGACAGCCTATTTATTCATCAGGCACAGGATCCATTTCCCTTTGAAGACAATGAGTTTGATCTTGTAATATCGCTGACGTGTCTGCATAATTTGAGGATTTTCGATTTGGAAAAAGCCTTATGTGAGATTGAGCGGGTGGGTAGACAGGGTTATGTTATGTTGGAAAGCTACCGAAATGAGCAGGAACTATTCAACCTGCAGTGTTGGGCTTTGACGGCGGAATCATTCTTTGATGATGCAGAGTGGGTATGGCTGTATAACCATTTTGGTTATACCGGTGATTATGAATTTATATATTTTGAGTGAGTACGAACTGGCATCATGGGACATTTATATACAAAAATGAAAATATTCCACTTTAAAGAGAAAGTGGATTCTCTGCCTGAAACGATAGACCAGATAATGGCACCCATACACATAAGAATCAAACCTACAAATGCTTGTGCTCACAGTTGCTGGTATTGTGCTTATAAAGCGGATAATTTGCAACTTGGTAAAGATATGGTTAAAAAAGACTTAATCCCAAAAGAGAAGATGATGGAGATAATAGATGATATTGTAGAGATGGGAGTAAAGGCGGTTACTTTCAGTGGTGGTGGTGATCCGTTTTATTATCCTTATCTGCTGGATACTGTTAAAAAACTATCAGAAACTCAAGTTAAATTTGCTTCGTTGACGAATGGTTCAACATTAAGTGGAGCGTTAGCGGAAGTCTTTGCGCATTATGGGACATGGATTCGGATTTCTATCGATGGTTGGGATGATGAGAGCTATTCGATTTATCGCGGGGTTAAAAAAGGTGAATTTACAAAAGTTATGAAGAACATGGAAAGCTTTAAAAAGTTGGAAGGTGCCTGCCATCTGGGAGTTTCTATTATAGTAGACAAAAAAAATGCATCCCATATATATGATTTTATTAGAAAACTTAAAAATATTGGCGTAGACAATGTTAAGGTTTCTCCCGGTATAGTAAGCAATGAAGGAAGGAAAAACAATGAATACCACAGATCTATTTTTAGTCAGGTAAAGGAACAGACAAAAAAGGCAATAGAGGATTTAGATGAAGAAAATTTTGAGATATTTGATTCTTATCATGAATTAGATGAAAAATTTGAGAAAGAATATAATTGGTGTCCGTATCTTCAGATTCTTCCAGTTATTGGCGCTGATCTGAACATATATCCTTGTCAGGATAAGGCATATAACCTTGATGACGGTTTGATCGGTTCCATTAAGAATCAAAGATTTAAGGACTTCTGGTTTTCTGACAAAGAAAATTTCTTTAAGATCAACCCTTCCAGTGTTTGTAATCATCACTGTGTGGCAAATACAAAGAATAAACTCGTCTTGGAATATTTGGATTCAGACAGGGAACATTTAGGATTTGTTTAATGCGTATTATAGTAGGAACTTATGATTTATGAAGATTCCATATCGTGACCTTAGTGTGAAGGATCCAGAGTTAAAAGCTGAGTTATTACAATCAGTAGACAGCGTTTTATCTCATGGTAGGACTATTTTGGGACCAGAAGTTGATGAGTTTGAAAAGCAAATTGCAGAGTACTGCCAGAAGAAATATGCAGTAGGTGTAAATTCCGGGACAGACGCATTATATTATGCATTGCGTTGCTTAGATGTAGGTCAGGGAGATGAGGTGATTACAACACCTCTTTCATGGATTGCCACTTTAAATGCAATATCACTATGCGGCGCAACCCCTGTTTTTGTAGATATCTCAGATGACTTGAATATAAATGTAAATTTAATTTCCGATGCAATAACACCAAAAACAAAAGCAATTGTTCCCGTGCATTTTACTGGGAGAATGTGCAATATGGCACAGATTATTGATGTTGCGTCTAAACATGGCATTCATGTCGTAGAGGATGCTGCACAGGCATTCGGTGCACACATAGCCGGAGCGGTAGCAGGTTCTTTTGGTGAAGTAAGCTGTTTCAGCATGAATCCGATGAAGGTCTTTTGTGCATATGGAGATGCAGGTGCAGTTGTAACTGATGATTATCAGTTATGCCAAAGGATAAAGTCATTAAGATATAATGGTACAGTTAACAAGGAAGACTGTCATGAACCGAGTCTAAATGGAAGGATTGATACTGTTCAGGCTGCAATGATGCTTGTAGAGCTTAAATACTTACAGAATAAAATTGACCGCCGGCGTAAAATTGCAGAGTGTTATGATAAAGCACTTAAAGATGTAGTCATTTGCCCGGGAAGAGATGAGTCTTATCATATTTACTACTCATATACTATTGTTGCTGAGAGAAGAGACGAACTAAAGAAGTACTTGGATTCGAATGGGATTGAAACTAAAATTCAACATCAGATTTTGATGCCATTTCATACTGCCTATCGTCATTTACCAAGACCTCAAATTCCTACAGCCGAACGATTAGTCAAACAAATCCTCTGCATTCCCAATCAAGAGGATCTAACGGCCGAGGAGATAGATTATACAGTAACGAATATAAGGGAATTTTATGGAGCCAATTAGGTTATGAAATTTAAGGTGATTAACAAAGAAGTTCTCTACGCTCTGGATAATTTCACTAATGTTAATGGTGGCGATATAGAGTTGCTCAAAGATAAGGCATCTAAGAATCCTAGAAAGAGAATAAGGTTTTGCGCCCACAAAGGTACAGACGATACTCTACACGAAATGCTGATAATTCACTCTAAAGGTGCTTATGTCAGGCCCCATAAGCATCTCAACAAAAGTGAATCCTTTCATATAATAGAAGGTCATCTGAAAGTTGTGATTTTTAATGAGGTAGGTGGTATTGATAAAGTAATTAACATGGGAGATTATACTTCAGGAAATATATTTTTTTATAGACTTACAGATGAGTGCTTTCACACAGTGATACCCATTTCAGATGTTGTGATCTTCCATGAAACGACAAATGGACCTTTCTGTCGTGAGGATACTGTTTTTGCGTCATGGGCTCCGACAGAAGATGATGACTATGAAGTGCAAGAAGCTTTTTTAGATAAGTTAAAGTGATTTTTTAATATTAATCTAGCCATGGATTCAAACGAAAAATATATTTGTGACAACCTGGATCTCTTTTCTCTTTCTGAAATAGACGACTTTTCTCTTCATGTTCAGATAGAAACAACTGTCAGATGCAATTCCAAATGTCAAATGTGTCCACATAGCAGGGAGATGCATGAGCGGCGGACATTTGATATGAGCAAAGACCTAATGGACAAACTGGCTGAGGAATTGTCACATTACGCCGGACATCTTAGAAGGGTCATCCCGCAAGGATTTGGAGAACCTCTGCTTGATCCCAATATTTTTCACTTCATCGCACGACTGAAAAAAGCTGGTATAAAGGAAGTGTTCATCTCGTCAAATGGTTCTTTGCTAAACGAAGAGAAAGCCAATGCCCTTCTTGAAAGCGGGTTGGACCAAATCGACTTTTCTGTTGACGCCATTAATAAGGAAACTTACGAGAAAATTCGTATTGGCCTCGATTATCATACTGTTATGAATAATATTGAGAACTTTATCAAAATGCGAGATAAAAGAGGTGCGAAAACCCGTGTGCGGTTTCGTTACGTAATCCAAAAGGGCATCAATGATAAAGAATTTGATGATTTTTGTTCGTATTGGAAGACACGTTTGAACAAGGAAGATGCAATATCTGGCAAGAAAGTTCATACGTTTGGCGGAAATGTCAAGATGCCTGATTTGAAGGAATACAGTGAATTAAAAGAAAAGCTGTGGTCTCTTCCGTGCAAAGGGATTTTTGGTTCTCTCATTATTCTTTGTGATGGAACGGTTATGGTCTGTGGGGTGGATGTTAACCAGAAATACATTGCTGGTGATGTTAACAAAAATACTATTCAAGAAATATGGAAGGGTGAAGTATTTACTGAGTTTCGAAAAAAACATCTGGAACTCGGACGGGCCGCATATCCTCATTGCCGGAACTGCAATTCCTGGGCTCCGGAATTGAAATTGGCTGAAGTATGAAACATGTGAAAACGGCATGAAGGTGTCTGAGTCCTTTGCTGAAGAATAAACCTGTATTAGAGGGGTGTCAAAAAGATGTCAGAATCAATCAGGTGTCTCCTTGTACATCAAGGAGAACCAGAGAATTATGGAATGATTTACGTGGCTGGCGAATTGAAGCGTCTTGGTGTCAGTATCAAATGGGTAAACGGTGATTTTGAACAGTTCCCTCTGCAAGTGGCAACTGAATTCAACCCTGATTACGTTCTGTTTTCACCCAAGACAATTACTTTTTCTCGAGCATTGGCACATGTAAAAACTCTGAAAGCAGCAATTTCCAATGTCAAATGTGTAATTGGGGGACATCATGTTTCAGCTGTTCCTGAAGATGCGGAAAACGAATTGATTGACTATGCTGTGTTAGGCCCAGTATATGGGACATTAGAAAAAATCTTCAGTGGCAATTGCCCCAAAATACTTCAGGGTAGACAAGTGGAGGTAAAGGGACTTATTCCTGACAGAGAAGAATATTATCGAGATATTCCGTATATTACCCAGCAGCCCAGACGCTACATTATGTCGCACTTTGGTTGTCCTTTTAAATGCACGTATTGCGGTGCTGCCCGGTTGCAAGAAACGTATGGAGCTAAAGAGTACAAGAAGATGTTTTTAGCGAGGAGACCTCCGCAGGCTCTAATAGAGGAATCACGGATTTTCTTGAAATATCAGCCGAGGGAAGTTTTTCTTGTAGACGATGATTGTATGCAGGGCAAGGATGCCGAAGAATGGTTGGGCGAATTCGCAGCTTTATGGAAGGAGGAGATAGACCTTCCTATTACTGCTTATGTTTCTCCACTTTCTTTGAGCCGGGCTTCGGATAGTCTAATGCAGGTAGTTGGTTCAATTTTTCCAGTGATTAATATGGGGATTCAGTCATTTAGCGAAGAGACACTGAAAATATATAACCGTTCTTTTCAGACGGAGGAAATGGTTAGAAATGCCGTTGGCAGGCTTCGTGATTTTGGTATCCGCGGCCGTCTGGAATTGATTTTTGGTGCTCCATGCGATGACCCGGTGGAAGAAGCTCTGTACTCACTTAAAAAGATGCAGGAGATTGCCCCGGACTTCTATTGTACTGCTTATGCACTTCTGGTCTTTCCGGGTACAGCCCTTCAGAGGTACTTAAAGGAAGAGGGCATTCCGTTCAGCGATCTTGCTTCTCACCCTATTCACTCAGGATATACCTCTGTACAATTTGATGCAGATACAATGGAAAAGATTAGAAAACTGACAAAATTATCCCATCTTTATGTTAGTAGTAATGTAGATATCAGTTTTATGCGAGCTTTGTTAGAGATGGATATGCCAGATAAGGCTGCTCATGCAATATCCAAAGCCAACTATTTCCTTTCACAGAAATATAAATATGGACAAGAAGGGGAGGATCGTGCGGAGGAACGTTTGAAATATATGAGGTTCTTGTATTGAGATATGTTGTAAAGCAAAAGGCTTATTTTGTTAGCAATGTCCTATGACGTTACAGGCTAAGTTACGAGATACTTTTAAACGAAACGGATCAAGATCTGCGCTAGAGGTGGCGGGTACTGCTTTTACATATTCGTCCTTATATACAAAAGCCAGTAGAATTGCTCAAACTATCGCTACGATTGGTGTTGAAGGAAATTTCGTTGGTATATTAGCCTATCGTAGCGTTATTGCTTATGCCGGCTTGTTAGGAGCTTTGCTGGCCGGTAAGGCGTATTTTCCATTGAGTCAGAAATTTCCACCAAGTCGAACACATAGCATGATTTCCATCTCTGATTGCGAGGCTATCGTCTTAGGGTATGAATGTATTCCAGTTCTTTCAAGTCTACTGGAAAACTATGACAGAGAGTTGCCGGAACTTAAGATAATATATCTATTAGAAGACAATAGCTCGATTACATTATTGGCTGAAAAATTTCCACGTCACAAGTTCATTTCAGTGTGTGAACCAACACCTGACAATAATATTCCTTGCCATTTGGCAAAAGAAAATGATTATGCCTATCTACTGTTCACATCGGGCACCACTGGGCA
>PCAG01000053.1 GCA_002730475.1 Spirochaetales bacterium
AAAAAAGTAGTAAAAAAGACTGGGAGTATGATCTCGAAAAACTAAATCCTATTAGTCATACTGCCTTTGTAGGAAAAGATAAAGTCGATATAATAATAGGGGTAATACTCTATTTTAATGACGACCATTCTGAAATTGAAAAAGAGGTTATCTATATTTTTAATAAAAGCGATTTTAAATATTTTAAAAATGATTTTTGCAATATTGAAGATTATAAGACAATTGCGAACATACTTTATGTTAAGGGGCAACTTCCTCTAGAAAAAAAACGAAAAGTTGATGTTTATAATAAAACAATTTATAGAAATTTATTTTTAAAGTCTGAAAATAACTGGGAAAAAATAAAATCTCTTCTTTAAATTTATTTTGAAAATCTAAATTTCTAAAAGATTTTTAAATAGAAACATTTTTGTATTATGCCATTGTATTTTTTTTTAAAGAGGTGCTATGATGGTAGAAGCTTATTGTGTAAAATGTAGGTCAAAACGAGAAATGAATAATCCTGAATCAATAACAATGAAAAATGGGAAACCTGCAACTAAGGGTGTTTGTCCAACATGCGGAACCAAAATGTTTAAAATAGGTGGATAAATTATAAAAATTTATTAAGAACTAATCCCGTTAGTAGCTTTGGATAGAAGTATGTTGCCTTACCAGGCATCTTCTCTCCTTTTTTAGCAATATCAATAACATCTTTTAGTTTTGTGGGTTTGACAAATATTGCAAGTTGATAATTATTTTTATCAACAAGACTTATTGCATCTTCGCAATCAATTATATATTCAACTTTATTCTGGATTTTATTGATATTTAAAATATGTTTTAGGATTAGATAATGAACAGTAGATACATCTAGCCTACGCCATCTTTTTGATTTATCTTTATTTCCTATGTCATCCAAAACATTATAATTTTTTAAAACTAAAAGAAAAAATTTATTCTGATAATATAATCCTAAGATTTTTTTATCCGGAATATTTTTAGAAAACTTCTCCATTTCAATCGTTATATCTATTTTGCTTTTCCCTTTGGATAAGTCTATGATATCGAAATGTTCCTCTATCCTGGGTAGAATATTTTTCAGATTAATATTTTTGATATCTTTAATAACACGATGGGCAGGAAGAATCGTAATACCTCCATAATCTATATTTGCAAAAAACATCATAACATATTTGGATGTATCATCTTTGCTTTTAATCCAGAATTCACGAGCTGTTTTATACCTATGGTGCCCATCTGCTATGACAACTTGCTTATTTTCCATTGATTTAACAATTCTATTAATTATTTGAGGATTACTAATTTTCCACATGCGATGATGAACTTGTTCGGCAACGACGTCTGATATTAACTCACCATTATTTTTGTGATCTATTAGACTATCAATATCATTTGAAGAATCTTGATAAATAGAGTATATTGAACTAAAATTTGATTTACATTTACTTATAAGAGCTAATCTATCTTTTATTTGTTCATCAAGAGTTTCTTCATGAGGTAATATGGAACTACCCTCAACTTCATCTATAAGTGCAAGGGCAATGAACCCTTTGAAAATTTTTGTTTCATTTTGAAATTGATATTCTCCTTCATAAACATATATTGAAGGTTCACCATCTTGGATAAGTACACCATTCATTAACCATTTTTCAAGATACGAAGATGCCCTGGTATATCTATTATTGTTAGAGGTATCATCTGCGTGAGATTTACCTAATATTAAGCGAATTACATTAAATTCTGTTTTGTTATAATATTCAGATTGTTGTTCTTTTGTTATAACATCATAAGGTGGAGCTACAACATTTTCTAAATTAATCGCCTTATTATTATAGCGTAATCCCTTAAATGGAATTAACTTAACCATGATATTTTCCTTTTTTTTTAGTATATTTTAAATGTTTTGATTTTATTGGATTAATATTTTACTAGATTACGTATCTCATTTTATAATTCACTTGTTTAAATTGAAACGTATTAAAAAAAAAATAAATTTTTTTTGAACTATAATAAAAAAAAGCGTAAATTATATAAATTTGGACAGTCTGAAATCTTTCGTAATAATTGAGAAATACTTATTCTTTGGAGTGGTAGCTCAGTTTGGGAGAGCGCTAGACTGAAGATCTAGATGTCGCGAGTTCGAATCTCGCCCACTCCATATTTTATAATAAAGAAAGATTTAACTCATTAAAATTAGGATATATAATTGTAGTTCCAAATAATTTTATGATTAATAAATTCAACCTTTTAGTATTTTCTTCTTTTCTGCAAGAAATTCTTCTCCGGTAAGAATTCCATTTTCTTTTAGTTTTGCCAATCTCTCGAGATTACTAATTTTGTCATCTGGAATAGATTCATGTTTAGACTTATTAATCGTGATATACGTACACGCGTCGCATAATCTTCTTTTTTTAGTTTTATCTTCCATTTTTAATAAATTTTTTATGTTTTCACTTTAAAATGGTTAACTTCGTTTTGCTATATTTTGAAAATGTTATCATCTATCATTATATTAATAGTTATAATAATTAGTAAATATTATGATTCCAAAATCTATTCTTGGTAAAACTGGTGCTAGAGTAACTATTTTAGGTTTGGGAGGTGAAGGACTCCTCCGAACTTATAATTATGAAAAAGAAGCTTACGATTTAATCAATCGGGCATTAGATCTAAAAATTAATTATTTTGAATCAGCTAGAGCGTATTCTGGAAGTGAATCCTACTACGGTATTGCCATCGGAGAGAAACGTGATGAGATTTTTCTATCGAGTAAATCCCATGCCCGAGACAAAAAAGGAGCTTTAAAACACTTGGATAAGACATTATTAAACATGAATACAGATTTTTTGGATTTATGGCAAATTCACGATGTTAGAACTGAAACAGATATTAAAGAGATATTTGGTCCAAATGGTGCAATTGAAGCCTTCATTGAAGCGAAGGAAGAAGGGGTTGTAAAATTCATAGGGATTACCGGACACCAAAGTCCGGATATACTTTGTGCATGTTTAAATAGATTTGATTTTGATACTGTTTTATTACCTATAAATCCTGCAGAACCTCAATATGAAAGTTTTATTGAAAAAGTCATTCCACTTGCAACAGATAAAAAAATGGGAATAATTGGAATGAAGGTTTATTTAAGAGGATTAGTACGAAAATTACCCTTTTATACTGGAATGGACCCATTTTTTAGATTTGCATTATCGCATCCTATAACAACGGCTGTAATTGGATGTGATACTATCCATCAGTTAGAAGAAAATGTAAGTTATGCAAAGCTTTTCAAAAAAATGTCTGAAAAAGAAAAAAATGAATTAATAAATCTTATCTCACCTTATGCAACAAAACTCATGTATTATAAAATATAGAATTATTTTTTTATAAATACTCCATGTTGGTATTCGTTAAATGCAATCTTTAACTCTTCCTCTGTGTTCATAACAATTGGTCCTCTCCAGGCTACTGATTCACCAATTGGATGCCCGGATAGAAGAATAAATTGAACTTCCCTGTCTTCAGTTTTTACAGTCAATTTACCACCCTTTTTAAAAATTATAAGGTGTTGTGATTTGACAATCTGACCTTTATCAAAATATGCTTCACCTGAAATGATATAAGCAATAACATTGTGATTTCTATTAAAATTTAAATTAAATTCGGATTTAGGTTTAATAATTACTTGAAAATATTGTACTTCTGATATTATCTCTTTAATAGGGCCGGTTATATTACCAATTTTTCCACAAATAAGTTTTAAAGTTACACCTGGACTAAAATTAATTTTAGGAATTCTATTTTCTTCTAAATGTTGATACCTCGGAGATATCATCTTATGAGAAGCTGGGAGGTTTACCCAAAGTTGAAATCCGTGGAGTAATCCCTTCTTTTGTCGGGGCATCTCTTCATGAATAATCCCACTACCTGCAGTCATCCATTGTACTTCTCCAGATTTAAGGGTCCCATTATATCCTAAATTATCACGATGATTAATCTCTCCTTTGAGAAGGTAAGTTATAGTCTCGATTCCTCTATGAGGGTGAAATGGGAATCCTTTGATATAGTCTTCAGGATTCGAAGAATAAAAAATGTCAAAAAGTAAAAAAGGATCTAAAGATGCGTCATGATATCCAAATGCCCGATTTATATTTACTCCAGCCCCTTCAATTGTTGGTTCACTCCTTGTTATTCTAAGAATTTTTTTCCTCATTCAGATTTAACAACGATTGTTAACAGTTGGAAATTAAAAATAAATAATTGGATTGCCAAATTCTTAAAATTTTAGTTTATGAGATTGTATAATGTATCACGCTGCTGGGGGTGTAAGCCAGAGTTAATTATAATATCCTTTATATCTCTATCTGTAATCATCTCAAAAGAAAGCCCAGCACTACGGGATATTTTTTCTTCCATTAATGTGCCGCCAAGATCATTTGCACCATAATTAAGCATCAATTGGGCTAATTTAGGGCCAAATTTAACCCACGATGCTTGGATATTCTTAAAATTATCTAAGAAAAGACGTGAGGTTGAGATTATTTTTAAATCTTCTATACCGGTTGAGCCTCTTCTACTTCCATTTGATTTATAGAGAGGAGCATTATAATGCACAAAAGATAACGGAACGAACTCTGAAAATCCATTTGTTTGATCTTGGATGTTTCGAAGAATGCTAAGATGCTCAATAATGTTCTCAGTGGACTCAACATGCCCATAAAGCATTGTAGATGTAGTTGGGATATCTGATTTATGAGCTTCCATAATAATCTCTATCCATTCGTTAGATGTGATTTTTTCTGGACATATTTTTTTTCTAACATCATCATTAAGAATTTCTGCAGCTGTTCCAGGGATAGAATCTAAACCATCATCTTTTAAAATTTTAATTACCTCATTAATGGAAATCCCATTTGATCTAGAAATATATGATATTTCCATAGGAGAAAATGCGTGGATATGTAGATTAGTGGACTCTTTAATCAATTTAATTAAAGACACATAGTAATCTAGTTCGACATGTGGATGGAGCCCTCCCTGTATACAAACTTCTGTTGCACCAAGTTTCTCAGCATTTATACATTTTGAAAGAACTTGATCAGTTGATAAAAAATAAGATTTTGAACTATCCATTTCTTGACGAAACGCACAAAAACTACAATGATTAATACAGACATTTGTGAAATTTATATTTCGATTAATTACAAAAGTTATATCTTGCCCTATCTTTTTTCGAGTTATTTGGTTAGCAACATTTGCAATTATAAATGATTCTGCAGGCGACGATTTTAGAAGTCTTAATCCTTCTTCTTTAGATAAACGTTTATTTTCAATAGCTCGATGAAGAATTTCATCTAAGTAAGAATCAATCGTAAATGAATTATAAAATGCCATTATTTAACTAACCCATCTTTGTTCACATAATTAAGTATTAGTTCTTCAAGTTCATTAGAATACCAACCTTTATTTATGAATTTTGGATATATAGGGAGACGTTCCCTAAGTTGAAAGTTTAAATTTGTTAATATCTGTTTAAGATTCGGGATATCTGGCCAGTTATCCATTGGATTGATATAATCTGTTGTTACTGGAGAAATTCCCCCTAAATCATCCATTCCAAAAAGAGGGTAAATACTCCAAGTGTAAGGATTTAGATTAGGAGGAATCTGAATTCCTACTTTTGGAAAAAGATTTCTCGCCATTTTTAGGGTGTATATCATTTTGTAAGTTGTAGGTGTAGGGAATTTTTCCATAGACGTTTCTTTTTTTGGCCTAAAATTTTGAATGATAATCTCTTGAATATTATTGTATTTAGAATGCACCTTCGCAATCTCATTCAAAGAATCTTCAATCTCACCCATAGTCTCACCAATCCCTATCAAGAGACCCGTTGTATATGGAATTTTTAATTTACCTGCATTTTGTAACGTTCTCAATCGAACTTTCGGTTTTTTACTGGGACAATTATAATGAGGCATCCCTTCTAAATGAAAACGTGTTGAGGAATTTTCTAACATCAATCCGAGAGATGCATTTAATTCTTTGATAGTTTTAAGTTCTTCTAAATTCAATACACCAGGGTTAGAATGTGGAAGGATACCATGTTTGAGTGAAAGACGGCATAGATCATATAAGTATTCTAAGCTACTTGAAAAACCCCATTTTTTAAGTTGTTTCCGGATGAAAGTGTTACTTTCAGGATTTTCTCCATATGTAAAGAGTGCTTCTTTACATCCCATTTTTTTTGCAGTTAGAATTAAAGAGTTTATAGTGCGCATGGACATTATTTTGGGTTTATTAGATTTGAAACCACAGTAGGCGCAAGAATTAATACATGCATCTGTTACTGGAATGAAAATATTCTTTGAATATGTTATTAACATTTTGTAATCCGTTTATTTATTCGATGTTATAACTTATATATTTAAAAAGTATAAATGGAGCAATTAAATGATTGTTAGAAAATTTAAGGATAGTACTGATATTTGTAAAATGGTTAAGCCTTATAAAAAAGTGGCTATAATTGGCTGTGGAGGGTGCTATGGGGAAGGGGGCAAACCTGGAGTTTTAAAAATTGAAAAACTTATTAAAGAAACTGGAATCGAAGTTGTTGCATCAGGTGTAACAGGTAGACAATGCGCATGGAAAGACAGGGCTTCTAAGAAACAATTAAAGGATGATGATGCAATTATTACCCTTGCAAGAACTTCAGAAAGAATTAAAGAAGCAGATGTCCTTGTGTCTTTAGCATGTGGTGTAGGTGTCCAATCATTAACCTATTTTGCAGGTAAAAAAGCAGTAATTCCTGGATTTGATACTTTTTTTATGGGACTCCCTGAAGGTGAAGTTTTTAAGGAACAATGCATAGGCTGTGGAAATTGTATATTGCATTTAACCGGTGGTATTTGTCCAATAGCAAAATGCCCTAAAAGTATTATGAATGGCCCCTGTGGAGGGGTATTAGATAATAGTTGTGAAGTTTACCCTGAAAATAATTGTATCTGGATTGATATATACAATCGGCTTAAAGATATTGGCGAACTAGAAAATATGAAGATTATAAACAATCCTAAAGATTTTTCAATTCGTGTACATCCTAGGAGTATAAGATGATATTTAGCAAACTTATGCGGTCTTTAAAAGAAAATAAATTCACAATTAGTGGTGAAATTGATCCACCAAAAGGTGCCGACCGAACTACAATAATTGAGCAAGCCGAATACTTGAAAGGTCATGTTATAGCTTCTAACGTTACTGATAATCCATTAGGGATAGTAATAATGAATACCCTAGTCCCGTGCTTTATAATGCAAAATGAAGTAGAAATTGAAGCTGTTTATCAAGTAACTTGCAGAGACCGTAATCGAATTGCAATCCAGAGTGATATCCTAGGAGCCGCTGCATTAGGGTTAAAAAATGTTCTTGCATTAACTGGTGATCACCCACGGATGGGTGATCATCCTGAATCAAAAGCTGTTTTTGATCTGGATAGTGTCCAACTTACGAAATTATTACGAATTATGATAGATGAAGGTACAGATATGGCAGGTAATAAGTTAAAAGTTGCACCAAAAATGCATGTAGGTGTTGGACTCAGTCCAGGAATGCGACCTCTTGAACCTGAACTTATAAAATTTGAAAAAAAAATTAGAGCTGGCGCTGAATTCTCACAGACACAAGTAATTTATGATTCAAATATACTTGGAGAATTAAGGGATGAAACAAAAGATTGTGGAA
>PCAG01000054.1 GCA_002730475.1 Spirochaetales bacterium
CCTTGCGGTCGGCAATCCTTTTGGTTTCGAATCTACGGTAACGGCTGGAATTATCAGCGCACTCGGTAGAAGAGGGGGCCCCGGTGAGAATATTAGCGATTTTATTCAGACCGACGCTGCTCTTAATAAGGGAAACAGCGGGGGCCCCTTGTTTAATTTAAGTGGTGAAATAGTTGGAGTTAATACTGCTATAGCTGCCAAAGGGCAAGGTATTGGATTTGCGATTCCTATCAATATAGCTATTAATGTAATTGAAGAATTAAAAATAAACGGAAAAGTTCAAAGAGGTTGGTTAGGAGTGCTGATTCAACCAATCAGCCACGAATTATCCGATTTATTAGAATTGAGATCAACCGATGGAGCCTTAGTGAGCGAAGTTGTTATTGATGGTCCTGCATTTAAGGCGGGTCTCAAGAGGGGAGATATTATTTTATCTCTAAATAAAAAGAAAATTAAAAAAATGGAAGACTTGCCACGTAGTGTTGGTAAATTAAAACCAAAAATGTTGGCCAAGCTTGAGGTTCTAAGAGACGGAAAAACAATAGATATCGGTGTGCAGCTTGGAACATTGCCAATTACTGAGATATCAAAAAAACAGAGTACCGAATCTAGTAGCCTTGCTAGAAAAAAATTTGGTTTTGAAGTAAAAGAACTTCGCATTGATTCAGATTCTGTGGATAAGAAAGTTGTTATTGTGAAAACTTATCAGAATATGAATCCACCTAATGCACTATTCAAGGGAGATATCATTTTAGAAATTGACCGTCAAGTAGTTAATGATATAGAACAATTTGATTCTATAGTAAGCAAAATAAAGCCAAATAAAAATTGTCTATTTGTGATACAAAGACAATTTCAAAATAATCTTGTTACATTATACAAATCTATTAGGTCAACGAATTAGATTTTACTGTGGAAATGTAGCAAATAAATTACTTGCTCCAAGCGCACTGGAAAGCATACTTTTTATATATTTTGGCAAAACCATCAGCAACCATCTCTTCTTGGACATTTAATCCATCAGCAAACAGTTCTCCCACTGTTCTGCCATGACGATCTTTGCTGATTCTCTTGATATGTATTTCCTTTCCAGCAAGAAGACTCCTTAAATGGTCTCTTGCTGCCCTTGCTTTTTCTGGAGCTGCCCTTATTCCTCTTAACTCTGGAGTATCAATGCAGGCCAAGCGAATTTTCTCTCCCTTACTTGAGGTGCAAGTATCTCCATCATAACAGTAGATAATTTTAATAATTTCATTCTGGGCCCATACATAGACCGGAATAAAAAAAATAAGGAACAATATTAAAAATTTATACCTATGGGCCATTATTTACTAAAAGGTTTACCTTTGTTGCTTGTAGAAGCTACTGCGAAATTACGCTGTTCCATAAGCCCTGCTTTTACAGAAGTCTGTACCGCCTTCATGCCAAGAGCTAGAGACTCAGCAAATCTCTCAGGAGATTCGGAATTTACTACAGCGGAATTAAGCAAAATTCCATCAAATCCTAACTCAATTACTTGGCACACATGAGATATTCTACCTATTCCTGCATCTAAAATTAATGTTGTGTCAGGCAGTTCTTCTCTAATAGTTTTTAGCTTGGTAAGATTATCAAGCCCTCTACCTGACCCTATGTGCGAACCCCAGGGCATTACAACTTTGCATCCAAGAGTGTCCATCGATTTTGCAAATTTAAGATTATCAGTAACATAAGGAAGAACTTTAAATCCCTTATTTAAAAGAATCTCTGTTGCTTTAATTGTACCTTTCATTGATGGCTTTAATGTTTTACTGTCTTCAATTACTTCAAGTTTAATTAAATCCGTTTGGAAAAGTTCTCTAGCCATTTCGGCAGTTGTTACTGCCTCATCTACGGAATAACATCCAGCGGTGTTAGGTAAAACGTGACACTTTGTCTTCCTTATTACTTTAAGAAAGTCCTCGCTACCTGGAACAAGTCTTCTGACTGCTACTGTAATCATATTCGCCCCAGACTTTTTTATGCAATTTCGAAATACCTTCGGAGAGGGATATCGAGAAGATCCTAGAATTATGTTGCTTTTAAGATTTAGATTGTAAATTTTCATCTTTTAACCACCAGGGTGGGGAGAAACAACTTCAATATTATCACCTGAATCAACTAATATTTCTTGATATCTTGATTTTGATATAAATTCTCCATTTAAAGCTACTGCAAAGCCCATTTCGAAGGAAAAATTTTCTCTTAGAAAATCGTAGAGATTTATATTTTTAGGTAACGTAATTTCTTCTCCGTTCAAATCGATTTTAATCATAATCAATTATAAATGTAACTTAATTCCATCTTATTTTATATGATATATTCTACTAATGTCTTTATCTATATTTAGTTCGCTAATATCGAAACTTATAATAGTGCTTCTGGCTCTAGGTCTTGTAATAAGTTTAGGCGTAGGATCCGATTATGTTAATTTTGGTATGCCTAAAAATGTTATTGCGGAAATTGACAATAACGAAATATCAAAGGAAGAATTTCAATATTTCAGAAACACTAGATTGTCTCAACTTCCAAAAGATATCTTGCAGGACAAAAAGGCCATTAATATTATAAATGAGCAAATTGTATACATGATTGCAACAAGAAAAGCATTGGCATCCAAAGCAAGAGAGTTAGGCTTCGTTGTAGCAGACAAGGAGCTAAGAAATAAAATTACGAATAGCGAATTGTTTAAGGATAAGGGTAAGTTTATAGGATTTGAATCTTATAAAACCAAAGTAAGAAATGTTTTTGGTCTGAGTGAGGACATATTTGAACAAATATTGATTGAGGAAATATTAAGTGATAAATTAAAATCTTTCTTATTGGCCTTTGTTTCTGTTTCAAAAGAAGAGATTGAGAATGAATTTGTTCTAAATCTTTCGAAAATAAACTTCTATCTAATAAGTGCAATTAACAACAAAGAAGATCTTCCTGATTTCTCTGAACAAGATATAGATAATTTTATTAAAAATGATAATAATCTCGATTATGATAGACAGTCTGTATTTACAATTTTCTCTATTGATTACGAAGATTTGACAAGTCAAATTCCAATATCACAAGAGGATATTAACAATTATATTAAAAATTATCCGAATGAATTTGATGTCAAGAGCAATAATATGCAGGAAGAAAGAAAAAAGATAATCAAATTAATAAAAAAGAGAATTGCTAAAAACCTATTCATTACGGAACTAAAAAAAATAAAAACCCTCATTGAAACAAGTACCTTTAATGATATTGCTGTAAATTACAAGAAAATCGATGAAATTTTCAAACTTACACTTACGAATCCGTCAAGACAATTACCAAAACCTTTAATTAATGAGCTCGCAACTTCAGATTTCAGCACCAACAAGCCAAATGCATACTTTTTTGATGAGACGATATGGATAGTTAATCCAGAATCATATTTAAATAACAAGGAATACGCGATGGGAAAAATGATTAAAATCGCCGAAACAAAAAACCAAGTAAGGCTTCTAAATAAAATACTCAAGGATTCCTCAGAAAGCCCTGAAGAGATATTGGAAGCTATCAAAGACGATACTAATTATTCGTATGAATTCAAATATGATATAAGTCTTAGAGATTTTCAAAGAATTTTAGCTAGAAAAATAGATATGGAAAACTTTACCGACAAGAGATTCTTTGTTCCAAACATTTTTGGGGAAGAAGAAAAATTCATAATATACATAGAAAAAATCCGAAAAGCCAACAGAGAATTTATATCATTTGATGAATTTAAAATACGAAATGCTCTACTTTCGAAAAAACAAAAAGATTTTATCAAACAATTCACTGATGATGTAATGCGGAAGTCAAAAATAGAACTGAATAACAAATATTTTGGTTATAAGTAAAATACATTAAATATAAATCACAATTTATGATTATTAGCGCCTTTACTTGCAAAGTATATATATTGTTTTATTATTGCTAAAAATGAGAATAAAATCCTTATCCATCAAAGGATTCAAAACGTTCTATGAAAAATCTATCATAGAATTTGATTCCAAGATTTCCGCCATTGTTGGTCCAAATGGTTGCGGTAAAACGAATATATTAGATGCTTTACGTTGGGTATTGGGGGAACAAAATCCCAGAATTCTAAGGTCCGATTCGATGTCTCAAATAATATCAGATGGAAATGATAATCTACCAAAGCATAATTTTGCGGAAGTTTCTCTCTTAATAGACGGCCATCATAAAGATTTTGCTGAAATGGAAATCAAAAGACGACTCTATAGAACGGGTGAAAGTGAGTACTATTTGAATAATCAACAGTGTAGATTGAAAGACATAACAGACACTGTTATGTCTTTTGGTGTAGGATCAAGAAGTTTTACGGTAATACCACAAGGACAAATCGAAACTTATATCACGGCAAGACCCGAAGAAAAGAGACAACTAATTGATGATGTAGCAGGTTTGGCCAAATATAAAACTCGACGAGCTGAAACTGAGAGAAAAATTTTATTAATAAAAGATAATCTTGAAAAAACGAAATATGTTCAGTCAGAAATAGAACAACAAAAAGACCTGTTGCAAGAACAAGCAAAGAAGGCTGATGAATATACGAATTTAGTTAATCAATTTAAAAATCTAGAAACGCTTTTTTACAAAAAACGCTATAAAGATTTAAGTTCTAAATTAATTTCGGCTCAAAATGAAAAAAGTTTATTTCAGGAGACGCTGGATGAAGTTAAACGAGAAAAAAAGGAAATCAAAAACGATATAGAAACTAGCACTGTCAGCCAAGTAAAATTAAAAAAGGATTTAGATAATCTTAATAGCAACCTTCTTGATAACAAACAAGAAGAGCTAAAGCTTATATCGAATAATAAAACACTTGAGATAGAAACAAATTTGTTAATTGAGGAACTTGAACGATCAAAATCAAACAATTACGAACTAAAAGAAGAGCTATCCTCTCTGGAAATTGAGATTAAAGATATAAAAGAAAACTATGATTCAAATGATTTGGATATGAGCATAAAAAACCAATTAGAATTGGAAGCAATTAAGAAGAAGTGCTTATCAAACAAGAAAGAAGAAACGGATAAATTAGAAGTAATTCGAGATAATTTACAAACCATCAATAAAAAATATCTAGAATTAAATGCTGAAATAAAAGCCACCGAATCCAGAATGATGCTTTTAGAGAATATCGAATCTACCTATGGTTGGTTGCCGGAAGGAATAAGAAACTTTGTGCAAAATTTAAAAGGGAAAGATGTTGACGGTATTTTGTCAGATTATATACGGCCTAAAGATGGATACGAAAAAGCAGTCGAATCTGCACTCGGAGAAAAATTAAAATGGATATTAATTAGTGATCATGGAGATACTATTGCAACTATAAAGGAGTTTAAAGAAAATTGTACTGGCAAGGGCACTTTTATCTCATTAGACAATAGAAAAGTAGCTGGCGCTAGCACCAATCTTAATTGTAAAACAATAATGGATTGCATTGACTGCGATCAGCAAAATAGGCCATTTCTCGCATCTATATTTGGAGATACTTATATCGTAGACAATGTTGCTGATGCTTTAATGGAGCGACGCAATAATCCAGGGTGCAATTTTGTTACTACAGATGGAGAATTCTTTGATTCTAATGGCTCGATAACAGTTGGCTCTGCGCCTGATAGTATTTTGCAGATTAAAGATGAAATAAGAAATTTGTCAAATCAAAAGAGTGTCTACGAGAAAGAGATTGATTTAATAACTTTGGATATTAAAAGAACCGAAGAAGAAATATTCGATATAAATAATAGAATTGCTTCGTTTGATAGTGAAATTGAGGCTGCGGGAATATACCAATCTGCCGGTATTGGGAAAATTAATGACAAAATTATAAAAATAAAAGACAAAATTCGTATTGTAACGTCAAGGATTATTAAGCTAGAAGACAAAATTGAATCTAATACTAATAAACTTAATATAGTTGGGAACGACTTGCCTATATCAAAAGAAAACGAAGATAAAATAAAAGATAAGATTGACAGATTAAAGATTGAAATTGGTAATAACGAATCGGAGATTCAGCGATTAAATGAAGTTGTCTTATCCAAAGATGAAATGATTGATCAAAAAAGAGTTGAATCTATAAATTTTGATTCTAACATTCAAAAAATACAGCTAGAGATCGACCAATTGCTAGAGAACTCGAATCTTGGGAGTGAAGATCGTGATATATCTTCCATAACTAACGAGGAAGAACAGAAGATGGCAGAATTTCAGAGGGAGGGATCTCTTTCGAAATCAAAATTTTATAAACTACAGAAATCAATTGACGATTTTGGACCAGTTAATTTGCTAGCACCCGATGAATACAGTCGATTAGAAGATAGATACAATTTTATTAATAACCAAGTAAATGATTTATACACCTCTCTCAATAATCTAGAAAAAACTATGAAGAAAATTGATGAAGAATCAGAGACTACATTTATCGAAACATTTAACAAGATTAGCAACAAATATGACGAGTCTATTAAAAGATTGTTTGGAGGCGGTGAGGGGAAATTGATTCTAACTAATCCAGATTCGATAAAAGATTCAGGAGTTGAAGTAATGCTGAAGATAGGTTTGAAACGATATAGGACCTTGAAGTCGTATTCGGGAGGCGAAAGAGCACTAGCAGGAATTGCATTATTGTTATCTGCTTATTTTGTGAAGCCAGCTCCTTTCCTACTTCTTGATGAAGTCGATGCGCCTCTTGATGATAAAAATATTTCTAAATTTGGAGAGATGCTCGAAGAGATTTCTAAAGAATCTCAAATAGCGATTATTACTCATAATAAGGGAACCATGAGATATGGAAGTAAATTAATAGGTGTGACATCTAAACTCGAAGGAATAAGCGAAGTCGTTCCAGTTGACTTGCCCGGATAACGTTTAAATTTTCTATGGTGTAATGTTAAAAAATATAATAAAAAAAATATTCGGCTCTGATAATGAAAGAGAAGTATCTAGAATTAACAAACTTGTAGATCAAATTAATCAACTAGAAGAAAAGTACTCCAAAGAGGATATAGGAGAACTAAAAAATATATTTCTTAATTTTAGAAATAATGAATCTAATGAGAAAAATATTGATTTGCTAATCCCAGATGTCTTTGCTATTGTTAGGGAAATTTCCAAAAGAAAACTCGGCTTAAGACCTTATGATGTCCAACTGATTGGAGGAGTGGTGCTCCATGAGGGTAAGATTGCGGAGATGAAAACGGGTGAGGGTAAAACATTAGTTGCATGTATGCCGGTGGTTCTCAATTCCATTACAGGTAATGGTGTCCACTTAATAACCGTGAATGACTATCTAGCAAGAAGAGACGCCTTATGGATGTCACCGATTTATGTAGCACTTGGCCTCAAGGTCGGGGTATTAAATAATGATATATCTTATACGATTAATCTAAAAGAAGGTGATGATGAACTTATTCTAGTCGAATCAAAAAGACAAGAAGCTTATCAATGTGATGTTATATACGGAACTAATAGCGAATTTGGATTTGATTATTTGAGAGACAACATGAAGTATTCGTCTGAAGAAGTTACTCAAAGAGGACATCATTTCGCCATTGTAGATGAAGTTGATAGTATATTAATCGATGAGGCAAGAACACCTTTAATAATATCTGGACCAACTGATACCTCATCGATTGATTATAAAAAAATTAATCAAGTAGCAAAAAGTTTAAGTTTAGATGATATTTCCAAAGACGAGAAAACAAAACAAGTTTTTATTCTGGATTCAGGTGTTGAGAAAATTGAAAAATCGCTGAATCTAACTAATCTGTATGATCCAGCAAATCTTGCAATTCTACATTCTACAAATCAGGCCCTCAGAGCGCTACATATGTTTGAAAGAGATACGGAGTATGTGGTCCAAGATAATAAAATTATCATTGTTGATGAATTTACTGGGAGGTTGATGCCAAGTCGAAGATGGAGTGATGGATTGCACCAGGCTATTGAAACAAAAGAAAATGTTGAAGTAGAAGAAGAAAATCAAACTCTTGCATCAATCACCATACAAAATTATTTCCGGATGTATAAAAAGTTATCCGGCATGACAGGAACGGCCGATACTGAAGCTCTTGAGTTTCAGAATATCTATAATCTTAAAGTTGTAGTAATACCTACCAATGCCCCAATGATTCGAAATGATCTTAATGATTTAATTTATAGAACCCAAAAAGAAAAATTTGTAGCGATAATTCAGACTATAGTTGAATTTAATACGAAAGGCAATCCAATGCTTGTTGGAACTATATCGGTTGAAAAATCGGAACAATTAAGTAGGGATTTAAAACAAAGAGGTATTCACCATCAAGTCTTAAACGCAAAGAACCATGAGTTTGAGGCCAACATTGTTGCACAAGCTGGAAGGCTTGGCTCTGTAACGATAGCTACAAATATGGCGGGTAGGGGGACCGATATTGTGCTTGGCGGGAATAAAGATTTTACCCTAGGGGGCGATATTGATCTAAATGAGAAAGATACGATTATAAAAGAAATGGATTCAGAGAAAGAA
>PCAG01000055.1 GCA_002730475.1 Spirochaetales bacterium
TACAATATCAATGAGTTTAAATGATGGCTCAATCAGAATACTAGATAGATCATGCAAATTATTTGAAGCTAATAAAGAAAGATACAATCGTTATTCAGCTGGTCATCCTTCAGGTTTTTTAGAAGCATTTGCTAATCTATATTCTGACATTGCTGATACAATTAATAATAAAAGACAAAACATAAAGTTTATTTTTGATTACAAATCTTCAATTGATGGAATATTTTTTTTGAATACTGCAAATCAGTCAAGTAAAAAGAATTGCTGGGTAAATACTAATTTTAAATTTTAATGAATATAGTCATTTATGGAGCTGGGGCAATAGGAAGTCATCTAGCTTACTGTCTTTATAAATCAGGTCATAAAGTTTTTTTAATTGCCAGGGGTAATCACTATAAGAAAATAAAAAAAAATGGACTTAAAATCAATATAAATAACAATAGTAAGCTATTGTCAAAAAATATTTTAAAAGAAGATAATAATTTTATCATTTTTAATACAATAAAATTTTTAAAAAAAATTAATATAGAATGCATTTTTATAACTATTAAATTGAAAGATTATAACACCTTATTAATTAATAAAATAATTCCTTATTTGAACTATAATACTGCAGTAATACCTCCTTGTACTCACTTACCCTTATGGTGGATGAAATCTTTTAAGAAAAAAAATATTAAAATAAATAATAAAAATTATTTTAATAACAATAATATTATAGGTATGACTATGTGGGTGTCAGCTGTTCTTGAAAAACCAGGATTTGTAAAAGTAAGACATATACAAAGAGGATATCCTCTAAAAGCAATCCATTCTAAAATGAATTATAAGGCGAAAATTTTAAGAAAATCTTTTAATAAATATTCCAAATCTCCAATTATTAAAAACGTTTATAGTGAAATTTTTATGAAATCCTTAAATGCATTGGCTTTTAATTTAGTAGCTCTTCATTTTGAATTTAATAACAAGAAACTAAAAGAAAACCCTCTATCAATGAAAGCTCTTAAAATAGTTATGAACGAGGGAGAAGAAATAGCAAAAAAACTAAATATTAAATTAGAACAAAACTCTAAACAAAGAATTGATCAAACTCTATCAAGTTCTGTTCATACAATGAGTATGTTAAATGATTTTAAAAAAAATAAAAAAATCGAATTAAAATATTTATGGAGTTCTTTTAAAATGATCTGTGAAAATTTAAATATTAAAATGCAATACACCGATTTCCTGGTTAATAAGGTTTTAAAAAAAATAAATCAACAGTGAAACTAATTAATTTTTTAATACGAAATTCAGAGAAATTTCCAAAAAAAATTGCTTTAATTTATGAAGATAAAAAAATTACATATAATGAGTTTTATGAAAAAGTAAGAAAATTATCCTATGGATTTGAAAAAATAGGAATCAAAAAAGGTAATAAGATTGCATTAATTTTAAATAATTCTCTTGAATTTATATATAGCTTTTATGCTGCTGCAAATCTTGGTGCTACCTTAGTTCCAATTAATATCTCTTTAAGTAAAAAAGACGTATCAAATCAATTATTATTGTCAAAATCAAAATATATAATATCTTGGAGTTCATATTTAGATAATTTATTTAAACACAATCAAGATTTAAAAACAACCAATAAAAAAAATTGTATTGTTGTTGATAATTCCAAAAAAAAATATTCTAATTTTAATATTTTAATGAAATATGCCCCGGATAATTATTTTCTAGGTAGTCATAAATTTACAAAAAAAACAGACTTAATATTTGGTCTTACATCTGGATCAACTAGTAAACCTAAAATTGTTGTTTTTTCACAAGAAACAAAAATTAAAAGAAGTATTCATGCAAAAAAATTATACAAACTAAATTCAAAAGAAAAAATTATTGTTTCAACTCCTATGTATCATTCAATTTCTTTAAGATTAATTACTCTTCCAATTTTACTTGGTGCTACGTGTATAATTATAGAAAAGTATACAAATAAAAATTGGCTTAGGCTTATTAAAAAAAACAAAGTAACATTTTGTATATTGGTTGCTTCGCAAATAGAATCAATTTACCAAATTTTTTTAAAAAAAAATAATTTTAATATATACTCCATGAAGTCAATAGTCTCATGTTGCTCTCATTTAAATACGAAAATAAAATATGAATTTGCAAAAAAAATAAAGTGCACTTTTTATGATACCTATGGTGCTTCAGAAGTAGGAACTATTACAAATTTAAATGTCACCAAAGAAATTAACAAAAAACACACATTAGGTAAAATAGTACCAGGAGTTAAACTTTTATTTAAAAGTGAATCTGGTAAAATAAAAAATCATATTGCAGGAGAAATTTTATGTAAATCTGAAAACGTTTTTTCGGGATATTTTAATAAAAAATATAAAAAAAAAAATATTTCATAAAAAATATTTTTATACTGGTGATGTTGGATATAAAGATAAAAGTAATTATCTAATTTTAACAGGAAGAAAAAAAGATATTATAATTACTGGAGGAATAAATGTTTTCGCATCTGATGTTGAAAAAGTGCTGAATTCTCATCCTAAAATAAAAGATAGTGCAGTTATTGGCTTAAAAGATTCAAGATTAGGTGAAGTTGTTTTTGCTGTAATTACAATTAACAAAAGAATGAAAATCAATTTTAACGATTTAAATTTATATTGTGCTAAAAATTTAGCCGATTATCAAATACCTTTTTCTTATGACATTGTTAATAGTTTGCCTAGAGGAAATCTTAATAAAATAAGTAAATTTATATTAAGAAAACAATATGATAATTATGATCTATCTAAATCAATTCGTAAAATATTAAAATGAAGTACAAATATGAAATTTCTATTATTATCCCATATTTTAATATCGCAAAAGAACTTGATAAATGTCTTGCAAGTTTATACTTACAAACAATTCCAAAAAATAAATTTGAAATAATAGTTGTTAATGATGGATCCAATATATCCCCAAAAAAAATTATATGATAAAAGTTTAATATAATAATAGAAATGGAAAAAATAATAAAAAAAATTATTAAAATTTTAAATAAAAAAAAACTAATAATTTTAAAAGAAAATCAATTAATTGAAAAATATAATTTTATAAATAATGGACATATTGATTCTCTAGGATTAATTAAATTTGTATTTGAAATTGAGAAAGAATTTAAAATTAATTTGTCAGATAAAAATATTGAATCAAAAAATTTTGGGAATGTATTAGGTTTAGCAAAAATAATTAATTCAAAAATTAAGAAAAATTAATAGTTAAAAAATGAAAAAAAAATCACTAGTTTATGTTGTTCATTGTATAGATACTGAAGGACCATTAAATGAAAATATTAAAGCTACATTCGAAAGGCTAAACAATATCTTTAATATTAAACTTAAACCTAATAAAAAAAATTTAAATATGATTCAAAACCAAAAAATTAATTTTAATGGAAAAGAAAAAATAATTGCGAAAACTTTTAGTAAAGAATTATTAAATTATAATAGTAATTGGCAACAAATAATTAAAATGAATAAAAAAATAACTTCAAATAAATATAGAAACCAATTTAAAGATAGTTTTGGCAATGGTTGGATATTTAATTGGTTTATAATGGATCATGTAGGTTTCAAAAAAAACCCAAGAAATAAAAATCTAGGTTATCATAAAATTTGGAATAAATATCTATCTCTTTATTCAAAAAAAGAAAATAATGATGGATTTTATTTTCATCATCATCCTCTTCCATTTTCGCAATCAGCAGATCATTGTGCTACACATTTTTTTAACTTTAAACCAATTATATTTGAAATTTTGAATAGAAAAATAATTGATTTAAAATGGTTTCCAAGCGTTTATCGACCCGGTTTCCATACAATTCGACCTGATAGTAACTGGTTTTTAGAACAGTTTATTCCTTTTGATTATTCTAATCAAAGAGTAAATAGTAAAGATAATAATAAATCAGACTTAACCGATGGTAGGTTTGGGGATTGGAGGAGAGCTTCAAAATCATGGTCTCCTTATCATCCTTCACATGATGATTATCAAAAACCTGGAAATTCAAGGAGATGGACTGCTAGATGTTTAAATGTTGGAACTAGACATAGATTATTAAAATATAGCGATGTCCTTCAAGCATTTAAAGAGGCTAATAATAAATCTGTAATACTTTCATTTGCAGACCATGATTATCGAGATATTAGTCTTGATATAGATTATGTTTTTCAATTAATTAAAAAAGCATCAAAAAGATACCCCAAAATCAAATTTAAGTGGTGTAATGCAAGAGAAGCAATGAGAGATTCTTTAAACTTAAAAAAAGAAAAAAATGTAATTATTTCTCAAAAATTAAATGGTAATATTTTTAGTCTTAAATTCAACAAACAAATATTTGGACCTCAACCATATTTTGTTATTCAAACAAAAAAGGGTGAATATTTTCATGACAATTTCGATATTCAAAAAAATTTTTTTGAATGGTCTTACACGTTCGATGAACATACTATTGAAAAAAAATCAATAAAAAAAGTTGGTTGGGCTGCAAATGATAAATTTGGCACTACCTATATTTCGGTATTTGACATTAAAAATCCTAAATATAAAATTAAGATAATTTAAGTTTGTTATGCATATTGCATTTTTACAAAATAGTGAATGGGATCTTTTTAATTATTTTGTTAAAAAAAATTTAAAAAAAAATATTGTTATTAACAAAAAATTTACAAAATATTGGTTTTGTGAAGATAATAAAAATTGGCAAATACAAATATGTAAAAATAAATTTAATAAAATAAAAGCAGTGAATATGTTTATTAAAGAAAAGGTAATATTTAACAAAAAAAAACATTATATTATATGGACAAGTATTGCATACTCTGAAAAAAAATTTAGAACAAAAGGAATTGTGGGACTTATGCTTTTAAATCTACATAGAAAAAATCCTATAATTGTATCTACATGTGCAAATACAAACTCGTTACCACTTAATAATCAATTAGGAATTAAAATTCCCAATCTACAAATGAAAAGATTTATTTATATTCATAATTTTGAATGTTTAAAACTTGCAAAAAAAAATTTTCGTTCTACTTTAATGAAAAATATCAAATTTAGAAATTTTAATAATAATCAAAATTTGGAAATATCATGGACTAATAAAATACCTTTAGAAATTGATATTTTATGGAAAAAATTTTCAAAATATTTTAAACTTTGTATTGAAAAAAATCACCGGTATTTAAAAAAAAGATATATTGCCTGTCCTTTTCAAAAATATAATTTTCTAACAATTAGAAACAATAATCGACTCATAGGTTTTGTAATTATTAAATTTCAAAAAACTAAATTTGGAAATTGCGCACGGATAGTCGATTTTATATCAGAAAAAAAACATTTGAATAATATCTTAAATTTAACATTAATTAATTGTGAAAAAAAGAAATGTTTGTTTACTGACTTTATTCATGTAGGCAATCTATTTAATCAATATTTCAAAAAATCTGGTTTTGTAATTACTAATAATAAAAATAATTTAGATCAAATTCCTAACTTACTATCGCCAATAGATTATAGAAGATGGTCCAACACATTTCATTTAGGTGGATATTTAATAAAAAATCAGAAACATAAATTGAACTCAAATGATATTTGGTTTACTAAAGGTGATGGCGATAGAGATTGGCCTACTTATTACGATATTTGAAATAAAGAATTATTAAAATCGTGAGCAAAAAAAAAATTATTATTTTGGGCTCTGGAGGTCATGCAAAATCTTGCATAGATGTCATTAATAAAACAAACAAATTTATAATCTCTGGTATAATTGAAAAAAATAATAAAATAATAACTGATTTAAAAATACCCATTTTAGGTACTGATGCAGATTTAATATTATTGCGAAAAAAATTTAAATATGCATTTATTGCTATTGGTCAAATAAAATCACCAAAAATAAGAATTTCAAAATTTTTACAATTAAAAAAACAATTATTTTTGTTACCTAAAATTGTTTCTCCCACATCATATTTTTCAAAAAATTCCTATATTGATGAAGGGACAATTGTTCTTCACAACTGTGTCATAAATTCAGGGGTTAATGTGGGAAAAAATAACGTAATTAATACAGGTACACTTATTGAACATGATGTTGAAATTGGAAATTATAACCATATTTCTACCGGGGTAATAGTTAATGGGAATGTAAAAATTGGAAATGCTAACTTCATTGGAAGTGGTGCAATTATTTACAATGGAATAAAAATAGGTAATAATTGTATAATTTCATCAGGTTCAATCATAAGAAATAATATTCCTAATAATAAAACTTTTAAATAATAAATGGGGGGGAAAAATACAAAAGTTATTGCTGAAGCAGGTGTCAATCATAACGGTGAATTAGTTATTGCAAAAAAACTTGTAGATGCAGCTAAAAAAATAGGCGCTGATTATATAAAATTTCAATTATTTGATACTAAATCATTGGTAACAAAAAAAACTAATTTAGCGCAATATCAAAAAAAAGCATTTAACAAAGATATTTCTCAATTTGAATTATTAAAAAGTTTGGAATTAAATAAAAACGATATAATAAAAATAATAAACTATACTAAAAAAAAGAAAATAAATTTTCTTGCTTCTTCTTTTGATATTAATAGTGCAAAATTTTTATACAATATAGGAATTGATACTTTTAAAATACCTTCTGGTGAAATAAACAATATTCCTTACCTTGAATGTATCGGAAAATTTAAAAAAAAAATAATTTTATCTACAGGCATGTCAAATATTAAAGAAATTAAATTAGCTATTCAAACCCTAGTAAAATTTGGATCCAAGAAAAAAGATATCGTAGTTTTACATTGTAACTCTGAATATCCCTCACCAATAGAAGATATAAACATGAAAGCAATGCTAACTATAAAAAAAGAATGTAATGTAGAAATAGGATATTCTGATCATTCTAATAACATAGAAGTACCAATTGCTGCTGCTGCATTAGGCGCAAAAATAATTGAGAAACATTTAACTTTAGATCGAAATATGAAGGGTCCAGATCATAAAGCTAGTTTAAATCCCAAAAAATTTAAAATCATGATAGATAATATCAAAAATACTGAAATTATTTTAGGTTCTTCAAAAAAATTTCCCACATTTAGTGAAATTAGAAATATGAAATTTGTGAGAAAGTCCATCGTTGCATTAAAAAATATTAAAAAAGGTGAAAAATTTTCTAAACTAAACTTAACTATTAAAAGACCTGGTTATGGAATTCCACCAACAAAATATAAAAATATTTTAGGTAAAAAATCCAACAGAAATTATTTAAAAGATGAATTAATTATAAAATGAAAAATATTTGTGTAATTACAGGAAGTAGAGCTGAATTTGGTTTGTTAACGCCGCTGCTAAAAAGAATACAAATTGATAAAAAAATGAATTTAAAATTAGTAGTTACAGGATCACATCTTCAAAAAAAATATGGAAATACAAAAAAAGAAATATCTGAAGAAAATATTAAAATTAGTAAAAAGATAAATGTTTTTCCTAAATTAAATAATATTTATTCTACTTTAGAATCAATTTCGATTGGACTTAAAAAATTTAATATTTTTTTTAAAGAATCTAAAATTGATTTACTTTTAATTTTAGGAGATAGATATGAGATTTTAGCACCAGCGATTTCTGCTACTTTTTATAAAATACCAATAGCACATATAAGTGGAGGTGACTGCACGCTAGGAGCTATTGATGACACTGTAAGACATTGTTTAACAAAAATGGCTTGGCTGCATTTTGTTTCAAACTCAAATAGCAGAAAAAGAGTTATTCAGATGGGAGAAAATCCTAAAAGAGTTTTCAATGTTGGAAATATAGGAGCCGAAAGAATAAAAAAAATACAATCCCTTTCTAAAAAAGATATTGAACAAAAATTGAAGATAAAATTTATGAAAAAAAATATATTAGTTACATTTCATCCTGTTACATTTGACGACAATTCTTCATCAAGACATTTAAATGAAATTTTGAAAGCGTTAAAAAAATTAACAAACACTTCTATTATATTTACTTATCCAAATAATGATATTGAATCTTATAACATTATTAAAATAATTGAAAATTTTGTTAAAAAAAGAAAAAACTATTATGTTTTTAAATCACTTGGATTTATAAATTATGTTTCCCTGTTAAAGCAAGTGGATTGCGTAATTGGAAATTCATCAAGTGGACTTTTGGAAGCTCCTTCCTTAAAGATTGGAACTATAAATATTGGTGATAGACAAGAAGGAAGACTTAAAGCAATAAGTGTTTTAGACTGTAAACCTAAAAAAAACGATATTTTAAAAGTAATTAATAAAATATATTCAAAACAATATAAAGAAATTATAAAAAAAACCAAAAATCCTTATTATAAGTCTAATACTACTAATATTATTTATGAAAAAATAAAAAAATTCAAAAAACCTACAGTGCTAAAAAAAGAATTTTTCAATATAAAAAACTACTATTAATACACTGAAAATTATTTTAACAAATGAATTAAATTTTCTTTTTATTTATTTGTTTTCAAATTCGATTATATTATATTATTTTATAGAAATAAATCCTTAGTGTTCCATAAGTAAATCCAAAAGTGTGCTTTGGATTCAAAACAAATATAAAATGATTCATATTTAATACATACCGGATGTTAAACATTTTTTCGGACGTTCAACTATTATATGTTTATTTAAAGATAAACATAGAGAATTGAGCATCAAGAGTGTCAAAAGTCATCATAGTATTTGTGGTCACTTCTTAATGTTAACAAAATATATAGCCATGATTTAACATGTAAAAACTTATTAGATTTAATTTATAAAATCATTTCGTTAACATGTCCCAACCAGAAATCGTTAGCGCGATTGACAAGGCAACAGTCTATTTAGAATGCTGGAGTACCACAGCCAAA
>PCAG01000056.1 GCA_002730475.1 Spirochaetales bacterium
AGATTTAAAAAAAATATAACTGATTACGATATTAAAAAATTTTCAAAAATACTAGCATTGAATGCTATAAAAAATGAAAATACATATGACATTCATCCAAAATTATCCTATTTAAATAAAACAATTAAATTGCCTCTACACAATAAACTAAATTTCATCAATCTTGAATTATGCTACATTTCACTCGGCAAAAAATTAAAAATGATTATGATTGGCGGAGAGGTGTTTTCTCAATATAGTATATGGATGAGAAATTATCTATCTAATAAAGGAATACATCTGCTAACTGTTGGATATTGTAATGATATTGTCGGGTACTTACCCACAAAACAAGCAATTAATGAAGGCGGATACGAAGTTGAAAGAACAACTGATTTTCCCTTAAAAACAACAATTTCTGAAGAAATTGAATCAATTATAAAATCTGAATTTATAAAGGTAGTTAACAAATGTCAGGAAAATTATTAAAAATTGCGGTAGTTGGTTGCGGACGAATTTCTGCAAATCACTTCGAGTCAATAAAAATACATTCCGATAATTTGCGTTTGGTTTCTGTATGTGACATCAATAATGACATTCTTGATAAACATTGTGAAATGTTTGGAGTAAAAGGGTATACCTCAATGAAGCACATGTTAGAGAGTGAAGAATTGGATATTGTTGCAATTTGTACCCCAAGCGGTATGCATCCAAATCAAGCTATATTGTCTGCAAAATATGATGTAAATGTGGTGACTGAAAAACCTATGGCAACAAGATGGTATGATGCTATACAGATGGTGCGAGCTTGTGATGAGGCTAATGTAAGACTTTTTGTTGTTAAACAAAATCGTAAAAATGCAACGCTTCAATTGTTAAGGAGAGCCATATTGGATAAAAGATTTGGAAAAATATATATGGTTAACATTAATGTGTTTTGGACTCGGCCACAAGAGTACTATGATTCGGCTGTCTGGAGAGGGACTTGGGAGCTTGATGGTGGAGCATTTATGAATCAGGCTAGTCATTATGTTGATTTGATTGATTGGTTAGTTGGCCCTGTAGATAGTGTACAAGCTATGACGGCTACTCAAGCTAGATACATTGAAGTTGAGGATACTGGTGTGATGAATATTCGGTGGAGGAGTGGAACACTTGGTTCGATGAGTGTAACTATGCTCACCTATCCAAATAACTATGAAGGATCCATCACTATCCTTGGAGAGAAGGGAACTGTCCGTGTCGGTGGTGTAGCTGTCAATAAGATCGAACATTGGGAATTCGAGGATAAACAGGACTATGATAAACAGATCAAAGATGCCAATTATCAGACTAGCTCGGTCTATGGTTTCGGTCACCCCCTCTATTATAAAAATGTTATCGATGTGCTCAGAGGAAAAGATGAGCCTGAAACGGATGGCCGTGAGGGGCTACGTTCACTTGAATTGTTGATTGCGGCCTACCTTTCCGCACGTGATGGGAAAACTGTGTCGCTACCACTTGAATATTGATATCTGATGTCATTTGTACATAAAACCGCCATAATTGATGACGGAGCCACGATTGGTGAGGATAGTCGCATCTGGCACTGGGTACATGTCTGTAGTGGGGCAGTAATTGGTAAAGGGTGTTCACTGGGACAGAATGTATTTATCGGTGATCGAGTCATTATCGGTGATAACGTAAAGATCCAGAATAATGTATCGGTGTATGATAATGTAACCTTGGAAGATGATGTTTTCTGTGGTCCTAGTATGGTATTTACCAACGTATATAATCCTCGCTCTGCTGTTACCCGTAAGGATGAGTACCATTGTACTCATGTGTTGCGTGGGGCGTCGCTGGGGGCAAACTGCACTATCGTCTGTGGTGTTAACGTGGGTCGTTATGCATTTGTTGGTGCAGGAACAGTGGTGATCCGTGATGTACCCGATTATGCTTTGATGGTAGGAGTACCGGCCAGACAGGCGGGGTGGGTGAGTGAGTATGGAGTCCGCCTCGAACTTTCATTGCAGGAGGATGGTAAAGCTGTATGTCAGGCCACTGGGGAGCAGTATCGGTTGGAAAAGGGCATTTGTAGGAAGATTGATCCATGAAGATACGGTCTCTATTTGACGCCCTTCTGCATTTTATCAATGACACAACCATTTTTTATCTTACTTCATTTAGTTGTAACATGTTCGCGGCTTATAATATTTTAATCAGATTGATTCAAGACGTGAAGAAAGCGTCCCGTGTAATAATAAATAAATGGAACTGTGTTAACCTAAGCGATAAAAAGTTATTCTTTGGTTTTCGTGTCTTCACTACAAGCCTGATGAAAAATATTCACTATAGGCATGTTGATGGCAATATAGCCAAACATAGCTTGTAGTCCATGAAAATCATGGTAATTGCCAGGCTTTTTTCAGGTTTGAATACCTTGCTTGAAAGTGGTCATTGGGAGCATGCAGGCAGTCCCGCTTACTATCATTTTATTCGTGGACTGGATGCCGAAACGTCATGGGATTATACTCTTTGTTTCCTTTTGCCTCATCCGTACACTGGCTTTGAATGTAAACGTTCACTCAACATCACCAACTTGCGTAGCAGTGCCTTAATCGTTCCTTACTATTCCTTGCCTTTTTCATCAAGTTTCACTTTGATAAAAAAGGCTGAATATTTTTACAATAAACTTAGTCAGTATATTGCCGTACTTCCTTCTCTGATTGGAAGTAATTGTTTTTACATAGATAGAGAGAATCTTCTGCTTGGTGCTTTCCTTCTGCCTTTTAAGAAAAAAATAGCTGTCCGCCTTCTCGGGGTTACTGAAAGCGTATATCTCAACGTTACTCAGAAACGGAATATCTATAGCTCTCTATTACGATACGTTTTTACCCACCGCAATAGCTTGTTTATCTGTACTAGAGATGGTTCCTTCTCTGATCAGATGGGAGCATGGCTATCCTGGAAACGGTTCTATATTTTTTTTAATGGAATTGATATCGAAAGAATAGAACGCAATAAAAGAAGAGAAGATAGGCCTTTTACTATCGTTTCCGTATCAAGGCTGGAGAAGAATAAAGGCCAGAGTCAACTCCTCCAAGCTGCCAAGCATTCTGGTGTTAAAAATATTCGGATTATTTTGATCGGTGAAGGGGTAGAAAGACGCAAACTGGAATCACTTGCAAAAGAGTTGGAGTTAGAAGATAGGACTATATTTACTGGCAAACTCATTCACAATAACGCCATAAAGTACCTAGAGGAAGCAGATCTTGTTGTTTCACTGAATTGCAATGGTGTTTTTGGCAATAACGTACTGGAAGCAGCACAGGTTGGACTTCCAGTGATCGCCTTGGAACATCCAGGGTGTCAAGATGAAAACCAGAAATATTTTTGTATGATTCCACGAAAAGAAACGACAGAAAAAACCGCTCATGCCATTTACCGATTTGTGAAAGATCCTGATTTTGCAAGGCATTATGGTGAAAAAAGTCAGAATTTCTCTAAGCAACAGTTGATCTCTTGGAAGCATAGAATTGAAAAAGAATTTGTTCTACTTGATGAATTCTATAATGAAAAAAAGGCAGAATGAATATCCAATTTATAGACCTTCAAACCCAATACAGAGCGCTTTATCCACAAATTCAGGCACGAATTAATCGAGCATTAGAGCACGGCCAGTTTATCCTAGGGCCAGAAGTGAAAGAGCTTGAGGATAAACTGGCTACCTATACAGGTTCCAGATATTGCATCACAGTTTCAAGTGGCACAGAGGCGTTACTAATAAGCCTAATCGCATTGGGGGTTGGCTCCGGTGACGAAGTTATTACAACCCCATTTACCTTTATTGCTACTGCTGAGGTTATTGTCCGAGTAGGTGCTACACCTATTTTTGTCGATATTCAGACGGATACCTGTAATCTTGATCCAAATAAAGTAGAGAGTGCAATCAGTTCCAAGACAAAGGCCATTATACCTGTTAGTTTGTATGGTCAGCCTGCGGATATGGATGAGATCAATGCAGTTGCAGTTAAGTATGGTAATATTCCTGTGATTGAGGATGCAGCCCAGAGTTTTGGGTCGGAATACAGAGGAAGAAAGAGCTGTAATTTATCCACGATCGGGTGTACCAGTTTTTTTCCCAGCAAACCCTTAGGTTGTTATGGTGATGGTGGAGCAATATTTACCAGTGATGACCAAATAGCTCAGGCATGTAGGGAGATCCGTGTTCATGGTCAAAGTGAACGTTATGTGCACTCTCGGATCGGTGTAGGAGGCAGGATGGATACGCTCCAGGCTGCAATTGTATTGGCTAAGCTGTATCGTTTTGGCTGGGAAGTAGAGCAGCGCCATCGAATAGGGTCTCAATACAATGAGTTATGTGACAATAACAATATCGAGTGTGTGAGAATTCGTGATGATCGAACATCAGTTTTCAGTCAATATACTATCTTTGTTGATGATAGAGATGCAATTAGAGAAAAATTGGGAAAATCAGGAGTACCAACTGCGGTTCATTATCCCATGCCGATCAATGACCAGGCGGCCTATTCTCAGTACCGAGTCCAACATACTCCGAACGCTAGACAGGTAGCAACAAAAGTATTGAGTTTACCGATGCACCCTGATTTAAGTGTTTATGAACAGGAGTTGATCATCTCTGCATTGTCGTAATATTGGTCGAACAAGAAAATATCTACCTCCTCTCTATTTTGATGAAAACAGAAGAAAAAGACCTAGGAGATTTCACTTATCTTTTTGTGTTGCCTCTATTTTCTGGTGGTGGAGCAGAAAGGGTACTGCTGAATCTGATTCGGGGGCTCCATGGAAAGGGTGAGCCGATACGCCTGGTGGTGTTCGATGGGGGGGGGCCCCTGCGAACGATGGTGCCTGACACCCTTCCGGTTGATGAGTTGGGAACTCAATCCTTACGCCAATCAATCTTGCCTCTGATCTCCTATATTCGCAAAATACGACCGAAGGTCATCTACTCTACACTGGGCTATGTCAATCTCGCCTTGTTGGTGATTGCCCCGCTATTTCCACATCATACCCACCTCTGGTTGCGAGAGGCTAATCTCCCTTCAATCAGCCAGCGTAACAACCGCTACACAGTGTTAATGTGGCTGGGGTATCGCTGTCTCTATCGATATGCTGATCGGCTGTTGGTGACTTCAGAACGGATGAAGAGGGAGTTTATCGATACCTTCAGAATCCCCGAAAGAATTATCTACAGGATGCCTAATCCGGTTGATGAGGATTGCATTCGTATTCATTCGAAAGAGATCAAACGGGTTCCAGGAGCGGGATTCCGATTTGTCGCGGCGGGTCGTCTGACACATCAGAAGGGGTTTGATTGCCTATTACACTGGTTGGCAGGTAGTGACTATTCGGATGCACATCTTACGATTTTAGGTATTGGTGAACGGGCTACTGAACTCAAGCAATTAGCTGTAGCGCTGGGTATTACGCAACGTGTTGCGTTTATCGGTTTTGTCACCAGCCCCTGGAGTTGGTACGCAGGGGCGGATGCCTTTCTGCTATCATCGCGATGGGAGGGGATGCCCAATGCTGTATTGGAGGCATTATCCTGTGGTACTCCTGTGATTGCTACTGCTCAATCTGGTGGAATCAGTGAGATTGCGAAACAGGCAAGTGAAGGTGCGGTTACAGTAGTTGAGAGCGGAGAGGCCTTTGTGAAAGCAATGGGTTGTGCAAAAAAAAGAGGGGAAAATAGTATCCGCTCATCGTTGCTTCCCGCTCGCTATAGAATAGATTCAGTAGTAACTACGTTCCAACAGTGGTTGGTGGAGAGCAGTTAGATGAGGAGATTTATTATTCATTAATACTGAGCACAATTAAATCGTACGATTGAAATTCTGAGGTGGGTGGATGGATGTATGTCATGAAAATTTTAGTGACTGGAGGAGGCAGTTACTTGGATGTGAGGCTGATTATGATCTTCAGTGAAGCGTGGAAGAAGTGCATAGAAGCAAAAAACAACCCTGTTGGTTACGAGAGATAATTTATGAATAAGTTAGGTGCTAGTATCGTACATTCCAGTAGAATATCATTTTGGTTGGTGTTTCTTTTATATGTGTTATTAAATACATTCTTGCTGATCATTGTTGAGCCAAGCTTGCATTTGACAGAGGGTGCAGATGCAGATTCATGGTACAGCCCTGCTCTTGCTCTATTAGAGTATGGTTCATTTGTTACACTGAGTTCTCCAGAAACACTCATGACATATCGCCCTCCATTGTATCCACTATTTGAGGCAATTACTTTATGGGTTGGTGGAGGAGAGATTATTCCAATTATTATTGCACAGGTTATATTGCTGTGGGTGACAGGAGTTATTGCAGGACGAATTGTTAGGCTGTATTTGCCTAGGTATGAGATTATTTCAATTGTACTTTTTGTTTTTAACCCAAACGCTCTAGGTAGTGCGCATTTAATTCAGAGTGATACATTATACGTTTTTTTTATTGTTCTCGCTATGTGGGCACTGGTTCAATATATCAATACAAGCAATAAACTCAAATGGAGCATCATCATTGGAATTATTCTTGGAATAAGTTGTTTAGTTCGGCCTACTGGGCAATATCTTATAATTCTTCTTCCCGTCATTTTCTTTATAATAAACATTTTTTCTGGTAACAAAGAAATATTTTTTAATAGTATGTTGCATGGTGTAATTGGGGTAGTACTATCAGTTATAATGATTTTTCCATGGGTGTTGCATAATGAAGAGGCAGGATGGGGATATGTATTGGTAACATCTGAACCTAAGACGTTCTATCTTAGGGATAATGCAATTTATCTTGAAAAGAATCAACATGGAATATCAATTGAACAAGCGACAGATATCATTCTTAATGATGAAAAAAATTACATTATAACTAATGATCATTGGTTTTATATGAGTGATAAAGAAAAAGCTGATGAGTTAGTTATATATTATATGAAGAAATTGATATCATACCCAATCGCTGTTATATTTGAAAGTTATCTTGAAAGTTGGATTGGTTTTTTTGGAGGTGGTGGTGGAGCAAATTTTCAAAACTTACTTTCTCTAGATGGAAAACGATCGTTTGAAGAAAGTATGCGAAATAACTATTCTGGTAGACTGGAAGTTGCATTGAAAATATTTACAGAGTCTTCCTTGGTTGCTATTTTAATAAGTGTCTATTCTTACTTTTATGTAATCTTGTTGAGGATTCTTGGACTGATTGGAATTATTGAGATTTATAAAAGAAAAGAGTATTCACTATTAGTTATTGTTGTTGGTTTAATTCTATATTTTGCAATAACGGTACTTTTTGTAGGTACATCACGCTATCGTTTACCAACTGAGATTGGTTTGATCATGCTAGCTCTATATGGAATTTTATTTTTTTATAATAAAATGCAAATAAAAAATAAATTAAAAATCAGAAAATAACAAATAACAATTCTGTCAATTTTATATATAACTAAGTGACTGAAGTAATGTTCTTACAGTTTATTCATCTAGTAAAAATTAAGCTAATGATATAAACAATAAAATTTTCCATTTAACATTTATTGATTTAGAGTAACAAAACCCATCTTTTGTAATAAAAATATTCATGATCAAGCAGATTAAACGCATAATACTAATATGTACTCATTTAATAAGTGCTACAATAATTAACAAATAGCTGATATACTCGAGGTTACTTAAGATTCTACTAGACTGATCTAGCATTTTTTTTATTCTTTAGAAGAATAATTAAAAAATAATTGCCTCAGTATCTAGTATAATAATCTGGTTTAATTATTATAAATAGCGAGGCTATATACTATTTTTGATAAGATTATAGTAACAACCCACTAGAGTATTTATTAAGTGTTGTTGGTAAAGTATTAAGATGTTAAACTACACTCTGGTAAAGACTGTTTTCTTACCAAACGATTATCGAGGCTAAACAGATATGACATTTGCAGGATGTGTGTTGTGGTTTAGAAGTTCGAAATTATAATAAATTATCAGAATAATAATTTACTTACTATCTGATTCTTTTCAGGGAGTTATTTAATGAAAGTTTCACTGTTAAATCCACCTCCAGTTGATGGAGATAAGTTTATTCGCGAGGGTCGCTGTATGCAAAGCGTCGACTCATGGGCTGCAATCTGGCCACCACTGGCTTTGGGAATACTGGGTAGTATTGCTAAAGACTATGCACAAGTAGATTTGTTTGATTGCAATGTAGAGGGGGACAAGGGGGAACTGCCACTTGATCAGACCATTGAGCGTGTGAAAAACTTTAATCCGCACTTGATTGTTATCAATACCTCATTTCCATCTATTGAGGGTGATGTTCATACTGCAGAAGAGTTGAAAAAAGTATGCCCTGATGCGCTTATAGTAGGATTCGGTGTATTTTTTACTCTGCTTGAAGAAAAGTCAATGTCTGAGTCTAATGGATTCGATATTGGAATTATAGGTGAACCAGAAGATACTTTTAAAGAACTCTTGGAATCATTAGATAGTAACATAAACTTTACAGAAGTACCTGGTCTGATGTGGAGAAATAACGGTGTAATTAAAAGATCTAAAGATAGAGAGTTTATAAAAGATCTTGATAAACTTCCTTTTCCTAGTAGAGAGTATTACAAGAATGACCGCTACACGTTGCCCCATAATGGTGAGCCATTCACCTTGATTGGTGTCTCGAGAGGTTGTCCGTATCCATGTACCTACTGTGTTGCCCCGATTTATTATGGTAATAGACTGCGCAGACATTCATTAGAATATGTAATGTCTGAGTTGGAAGAATGTCAAACTAAATACAATATTAAACAGTTTCTCTTCTGGGAAGAAGTTTTTACAATGGATCGAAAGTTTGGAATTGAACTATGTAATGCTATTATAGATAAAAAATGGAATATCTCTTGGGCTACAACTACAAGAGCAGATCTTGTTGACGAAGAGATTCTTAAAAAAATGAAGCAGGCTGGCTGTACACTAATGGGGTTAGGGATTGAGACTGCAGATCAAAATATTATGGATCTATCAAAAAAGAAGGAAAAGATTGAAGATGTTGAAAATGCTGTTGCCTTGTGCAAGAAAGTTGGACTGGCAACAATGGGCCATTTTATTTTTGGACTCCCTGGTGAGTCAAAATTAACTATAGAAAAGACAATAAAATTCGGGCTGAATTTAGGACTTGATTATATACAGGCATATGCTGCAGTTCCATATCCAAAGACACCACTTGGTGAATTAGCAAGACAGAAAGGATACGTGACATCAAGTCGATGGATGGATTATAATTTCGGTGGTTACTCAATTATGGATCTTGGTACAGTAACTCCAGAAGATATAGATGAAGCAAGAATAGATATGCTTAGAAGATTTTATATGAGGCCTAGTTATGCAGCAAAAAAATTGGGTATGTTTGTCTCTAATCCTAAACAGATACTGCAGGCGGCAAAATTTATGAAATGGATGAAAACAAAAGGAAAAAAGTCTTAGGTATAGATTTTTTTAATATTCATTCTGATCCACCATAATATGTTATGAACGAAAATAAAATAGAGGTTAGCATTGTCATACCTTGTCTCAATGAGGAGGTGACCATCAAACAGGCAGTCAGAGAGTCTCAAAATGTCTTACAACGAAATAATATAGTTGGTGAGGTGATTGTTGCTGATAATGGCTCTGATGATAGATCTGTATCGATAGCTCAGCATGAAGGCGCTATTATAGTAAACGTGCATAGTAAAGGATATGGTAATGCATTGATGGGCGGTTTTGCAAAAGCATCAGGAAAATATATTATTCATCTTGATGCAGATATGTCTTACGATTTTAGCCATATTCCACGTTATGTGAAAAAGCTCAGAGGCGGCGCTGATTTAGTGATGGGTTCAAGGTTTAAAGGAAAAATATACCCTAATGCTATGCCTCCACTGCATAGATATCTTGGAACGCCAGTACTAACATGGATAGCAAACCTTTTTTATAAAACAAATGTAACTGATGTGAACTGTGGGATGAGGGGATTAAGGAGGGAGATTATAAAAAAACTGGATCAAACTTGTGGTGGCATGGAATTCGCCTCAGAAATGATTATTAAAACCGCGAAATTAGGCTTTAAAATTGAAGAGATTCCGACTGATTTAAGACCTGATATGAGAGACAGAAAACCTCATCTAAAAACTTTTAGAGATGGTTGGAGACATTTGAGATTCCTTCTTTTATTGAGTCCAACATGGTTATTTTTTGTGCCCGGTCTAACATTAATGATTTTTGGTTTAAGCATGTTACTAATGATTGTTGCTAAGATATTACCTTTTTTTGGCATATTTACAGGTTTAATTAGCATGGCAGCAACCATTATTGGGGCACAGATTATTATTTTGGGAGTGGGTGCAAAAAAATTCGATCATATTAACAGGTTTGATATAAAAAACAGTTGGTGGGATCGTTTGATTAATTCGATTAATATGGAATTGGGAATTTTAGTTGGAGTTTTATCTTCAGTTATTGGTTCTGGGGTTTTATTATCTTCTTTTTTACATATAAACAACTTTATAAATGGAAATGATTATGTTGTTGGATCTATTGATGTCAATGCTACATATGCATCACTTACTGGAGCAACTTTATTAGTAGTTGGTTTACAGGTAATGTTTTCCTCTTTTTTGTTTGGTATTATTGATATTGATTCCAAGTCATAGATTATAGTATTTTCTACAACGAAAAAAATAATAGAAGAAAAATCGGATACACACACAAAAAGTCTGAATAATTTAATTAATATAAGATTCATGATAGACCCTGCAAGTGTGCGCTACGAGAGGAGCTAAATCCTTATGCTCCTCGTGAGCTGATTGAGAACTAAAAGAACTAGTTTGCCTTACCTATTCATATCAGGTTACTAGGACTGTTAAGTGCATAGGCCGAAACGTTGTACACTGCACAACGATTACATTATAAGTTTATTTCGATGTAGTAAGTATTCAGGAAAAAAATAACCTAAATTATTCATTACCTGGAATAATTATTTGAGATTATTAACTGCGTTATGAATAAGTTTATACAGAATAAGAACAACGAAATAATTCTAATCGTCACTGTCTGACCATGGCCATATTTATTCTATTGATGACTCGGATTGCAATTGCTGCTAAGCGTCCGAGTATCGTTCTTCATTAATCATAAGATAGATCTTAATGCAAGAGAACATTACAGTCCTTAATTGAATAGGCTATTTATTATACTGACAATGCTATTACTTGAGGGTGGAATTTAGACTGTAGTTACTAACTAAAAAAATAGGGTAACGATATTATACAGAATTCAAGTCAATACAACGGCGGAGTCTGGAGGCATTGCCAAGGATACAGAGCAGGTGTGGGCGGTGAATCTGGTTGGTGTAACAGTGATAGACACTAATGCGGTGTTTGTCTTGGCGATGAAATGGGCAGTCACCGTTGTCGCGCGCTACATGAAGCGTTCTCTGCTTACGGAGATTTACCGGGCAAGTAAGGAGATAAAACGCTTTGGTGATTGGATGAGGGCAACGTGTTAAAGGTCGTCCACTTTATTACTGATCTCGACACTGGTGGGGCAGAGATGATGCTCTATAAGTTGCTGGCTGTCTGGCAGTTAGAGTCATCGATCAGTAGTACGGTAGTTACATTGATGAAGAGGGGGTCGATCACGGATCGGATTGAATCACTCGGTGTCAAAGTTTATTCACTGGGGATGGTGCAGGGTGGGTGGCCTACGCTTGGGATGTTGCTTGAACTCAATCGGATAATTCGGACAGTACGTCCTGATTTAATTCAGGGGTGGATGTATCATGGCAATATCGCGGCAACTGTGGCAACTTTATTTTTACGTTTGTCGCTACACTCGGTGAGGCTGGTTTGGAACATCCGTCAGACTCTTTACGATATTGGTTATGAAAAGCGGTTGACGCGTTTATTGATTGATCTAAATCGCCTGTGCAGTCGTTTACCGAGTAAGGTGATCTACAACTCAACCCTGAGTGCAGAACAGCACGAAGGAATTGGTTTCAGTATAAAGAGAAGGGAGGTGATCCCGAACGGCTTCGATTTGCAACGGTTTCGTCCAGATGGTTCGGCCACTGTTACACTGAAGAGGCAACTTGGCATGCCGATGGATACATTGCTGGTTGGTCATATCTCACGCTTTCATCCAATGAAGGGGCATACTACTCTACTACAGGCAGCCCGTCTGGTGGTAGATGATTTGGGTGAACAGAATAGAGTGCGTTTTTTGTTAATTGGACGAGGGGTGACGAAGCAACAGGATGAATTGGTGCGGTTGATTGATGAATTGGAACTCTCTCCGTATGTATCGTTGATGGGTGAGCGCTCCGATGTGGAACGGATCATGGCGGCAGTGGACCTGGTCGTCTCACCATCTTCCTGGGGTGAAGGGTTTCCAAATGTGGTTGGAGAGGCAATGGCGTGCGGCACACCATGTGTGGTGACTGATGTTGGGGATTCCGCTACGGTCGTTGATAATACTGGGAGAGTCATAAATGCGAAGGATTACAATGCGATGGCTAGGGAGATTGAAATGATGTTGTTGAATCAGGAGAAACGGATTGAGCTGGGAGATCAGGCCCGTCGCAGGGTCGAGGAGCACTATTCAATAGATGCGATCGCAACCCGTTATCAAAATTTCTATCAATTGCTCTGCCAACTCTGATTCGTAATGTGTGGTTTTGTTGGTGTTCTCGGAGGTGTTGCCCTAAATAATGAAACACTGTTAGAGATGGCTTCGATGATTGCTCATCGAGGCCCGGACGATGAAGGAATATGGCTTGATCAGCAGGCCAAAGTTGGTCTTGCCCACCGAAGGCTTGCTATCTTGGATCTTTCGCATGAGGGACATCAGCCAATGATCTCCTCGTCGGGGCGCTTTATCATCGTTTTCAACGGTGAGATCTATAATCACAAATCGATACGCACGGAACTGATTGCACAGAGGGCCCATTTCAAGGGGTATTCTGATACTGAGGTATTGTTAACTGCTGTCGAGCAGTGGGGGTTGAAAAGAGCGCTTACCCGGGTAGCTGGCATGTTCGCCATAGCTCTCTTTGATCGAAGAGAACGTCAGCTGTCGCTAGTTCGTGATCGTATGGGAGAGAAACCACTTTACTATGGTTGGCAAGGAAGTGGGCAGCAGCAGGTATTTCTGTTCGGATCCGAACTAAAGGCACTCAGACAGCATCCCTCCTGGCAAGGAGGGATTGATCGGGGTGCAGTTGCTCAACTGCTACGTTACAACTATATCCCTACACCAATGACGATCCACCCGAAGGTGAAAAAACTCCCTCCCGGTGGTTTGCTACAACTCCAGGGAGACTCTGTCGGCAACTGGAGGGAGTGCGCTCTGGAGCAGTGGTGGTCCTTCAATGAACAGATTAAGAAGGGTCAAGATACACCATTTGATGGTAGCGATATAGAAGCCGTTGAAGTGCTGGATAGTCTGCTAAAAGAGGTCATTGGTGAGCAGTCGATGGCCGACGTACCTGTTGGTGCTTTTCTCTCGGGTGGGATTGACTCTACATCAGCAGTTGCAGTGATGCAATCGATCATTGATAGGCCAGTCAAGAGCTTTACCATCGGTTATGATCATGCCGACTATGATGAGTCGGCAAACGCCAGACACATCGCAGAATACCTGGGTACTGATCACAATGAGTGGATTCTCCAGCCACAAGATGTGATCGATGTAATTACCGAACTGCCAAACATTTATGATGAGCCGTTTGCTGACGCCTCTCAAATTCCTACACTGCTGGTCTCCCGTTTTGCCAAACAGCAGGTTACGGTCTCTCTCTCCGGAGATGGTGGTGATGAAATCTTCGGTGGATATAATCGTTATTTGTTTGGACCACAATTAATGCGTAAAATTCAACCTTTCCCGTTATGGCTTAAAAGATGTGCTGTTAATGGGATAATGAGTGTTTCGCCAGAAGTTTGGGACACTCTTTTCAATCGGTTTAAATTTTTGATTCCTGATAATTATATTACGCGCCAATTTGGTGAGAAGATGTACTTGATCGCCCGCTTAATGGAAGTCAAGAGTGAACAAGAATTTTATATGCGACTCGTAAGTAAGTGGGATGAACCGATTCCGCTCATAGGTGGACGTTCTCAGGATATAGTTGAATTTAATCAAAGTGTATGGGCGACTGGCGCACACTTTTCAGAGCGGATGATGTGGACCGATTCAATCACCTACTTACCTGATGATATATTAGTTAAGGTTGATCGTGCGGCTATGTCCTCAAGTCTGGAGACACGTATGCCATTATTGGATCATCGAGTGATTGAATTTGCACTTCGTCTACCAATTCAAATGAAGATTCGTAATGGAAAGGGAAAGTGGGTGCTCAGAGAGGTTCTAAACCGCTATATAACGAAAGAGTTAGTTGAACAACCAAAATCCGGTTTTGGACTTCCCCTTCATCAGTGGCTTCGTGGTCCATTAAGGGTATGGGGAGAGGATCTTCTTGCCGAAAGTAAATTACGAAAAGAAGGGATTTTTGACGCGAATAAAATTCGAAAATTATGGAATGATCATTTGACTGGCAAACGAAATAATTTGACTCAGTTATGGAGTATATTGATGTTCCAATCATGGATGGAAAAATAAAATATTTCTTTAGTTATAATTAACTTTAAAAAACTAATATTATAGATAGATAAGATGGAAAATCATTTAGGTTTTTTTGGCTTCATACTTGGGTTTTTTATAACTTGTATTCTGATATACAAGAAACCTCGTCTTGCTAGTGTTCTATTGGTTGCTTATATTTTCAGATGGTTGTTTGTAGTAAATCATAATTATCTTATTCCATTCGTAGAGGGCATGGGTGACGCAACGAATTACGAACAATTAGCTTGGGATTTGTCTAAACTAAGTATTAATGAACGTTCACATTATCGATACGGGAATGGCGATATTTACTCATGGGTTGGTGCTATCTTTTACTCATTGTTAGGAAGAAGCATTGTTTTTTTGCAGTCGATAGGTGTTGTTGCTGGTGTTGTGTGCGTTTTTTTAGTTAATAATGCGGTTGAATTATTATGGGGTAATAGATATTCTCTCAGATCAGCATGGATTGTAGCTCTATTTCCACCTTTAATTCTTTATAGTGCTTTAACAATGAGAGAAGTATTTATTGTAGCATTTATGTTGTATGGTATAATAGGGATTATTTATTGGAAAACATACAATTATAAAATAGGAATTCTAAAAGCGTTAATTGGGTTTACTTGTGCAGGTTATTTACATTCCGCGTTTACAACAGGTTTAATCCTTACTTTGATTCTTGTTGTTCTAGAAATTAATAATTACATATTGAATAAATACTTGTATAATAAATATAATAAATATAATAAGTTAATAAATGTTTTAATACTTGTAACTTTATTAACCATTTGTTATGACTTATTAATTCATGTTTCCTTGCCATATCTAGGTAGCTTGAATGATTTAAATGTGCAACATTTGATTTCACAGCAAGATATACGCCTTTATGGCAATACTGCGTACCCTGATTGGTTATTAACTCATAATGCTTTACAATTCTTTTTATTATCACCTATCAGGCTTATTTATTTTTTAGGTTCACCCTTCTTCTGGGATTTAAAGAAACTCATTCATATTATCGGAATGTTAGATGGTATTATATATTTATACATAACATGGTTAATTTGTTGTAACTTTAATTTTATCTGGAAGAATTATACAGCACGCATTATTTTTATACTGACGATCATATTAATAATAGAGTTTACATTAGGGACAATTAACTCTGGAACAGCATTACGCCATCGAGCAAAATTCTTTTCTTCTCTAATAATTATAATTTCACCATTGATTCCTCATATTCGCTCAAAGTAAAAAATATATAATAATGTGAGCACAAAATCAAAAAATAAATTGAAGCTATATTGCAACGGCGATTCTGTTTTTAAATCGCTATGTAATTAAAATCAGTATCTGAGCTAGATCTCAAGGTTAGTAGAATTTGTTACAAATCTTCTCCCGTTTTAAGACGCAGAATAAAATTGTAATCTCCCCTCATACTAGTACCAGGAAGAATTAGAGTTCTCCGGTTACCCTGTAACCATGAAAAGAAGACCGAAATGCGTAAGTCACGCTACACAAAGACCCAGATCGTCAAGATTTTGAGAGAGGTAGAGGGAGGCCGACAGGTCAAAGAGATCTGCCGAGAGTACGGCATCTCAGATGCCACCTAGTACAACTGGAAGGCAAAATACGGCAGGATGGATACCTCCGACATTCGAAAGCTCAAGGAGCTTGAGAATGAAAACCACAGACTGAAGCAGATGTATGCCAATCTCAGTCTGGAGCATCAGGCTCTCAAGTATGTTGTTGCAAAAAAGCTCTAAGGCCAGCCCAGAAGAGAGAGCTGGCCGATTACATGAAAGAGGAGTATCAATTGTCTACACGAGCAGTCTGTCGGGCGCTGGATCTGAGCCGTACTGTCTATGCATATCAACCTGATAGTGAGAAGGATCACCCTGTGATTGAGGTGCTGCTCCGGCTGGCAGAAGAGAAACCGACCTATGGTTTTGGTCTAATGGTTGACACCCTGCGCAGAGAGGAAAAGCCCTGGAACCACAAACGAGTCTATCGGGTATATAGAGCACTTAATCTCAACCTCCGGCGCAAGGGGAAGAAGAGACTTCCCAACAGATACGGATCATACGTGTTCTGGATCGAATTGCACTGACCAGAGGCTATCCAGTCAAGATGAGAATGGACAATGGGCCAGAACTCATTTCAACCACAATGGCTAGTTGGACTGAGGAACACAACATAGACCTGGAATTTATTCAGCCAGGCAAACCTACACAGAACTCCTACATTGAACGCTTCAGCCGAACTTACAGGACAGAGGTGCTCGACATGTGTGCGTTCAGGAATCTTGATGAGGTCAGAGAAATCAGCAGAAACTGGATCAGAGAGTACAACGAGGAGCGTCCTCATCAGTCGCTTGAAAAATTAACACCGATGGAGTATCAGATGAAATATTACCCCGAAAACTCTAATTTTGGATGGCGCTAAAAGGTGTGGGTTTACAGATTACGGTTTTGTGGATGACAAAATAGTCGCCCAGTTACTGATATCGCCTGAGCTGTTGATTGATCCAAGACAGGATGTCCTGTAGTTGTTGGGTATTATTGGTGCTTGAAAACAGCCACTAATTGAGGCAAATTGTGTGTTGGTGATTGAAAACAGAAAAGATGAGGGGATGAAATGGCTGTTTGGGATGACAGGAGTGGTGTGAAATAGACAACGACAAGGTTTCTGGGCCCATTGAAGGTGCAATCCCTCACATCTGCCAAAAGCAAATTTCTATCCCTAACCGGTTATTCTCAGAAAAGGATTTACGTATAATTCAAATTGGCTTCTAAAAAACTATTAAAAGTGTATTTTGCTATGAATGATGAAACGCTTAAAATTGCTGTCGTAATTCCATGCTACAAGGTAAGCAAAAGTCTAAAATCTGTCCTCAATGATATTGGCTCAGAGGTCACATCTATATATTGTGTTGATGATAATTGTCCTGAAGAAAGCTGGAAAGTCGCTGAATCAATGACAAACGAAGATAGTAGAATCCGCATAATTAGAAGAGAGCGTAATGGTGGGGTTGGTGCAGCTGTTATATCTGGCTATAAGGCTGCATTAAAGGATGAAGCGGAAATCATTGTTAAAATTGATGGTGACGGGCAGATGACACCACGACTAATTCCAAACTTTATTAGACCGATCTATGATAATCGCGCTGATTTCATTAAAGGTAATCGTTTTTATAATTTAAAATCAATTTCTAGGATGCCATTAGTAAGAATATTTGGAAATACAATATTGAGTTTTATTAGCAAACTCTCAAGTGGTTATTGGAATCTTTTTGACCCTAACAATGGATTTACCGCCATTCATGCAAAAGTGTTGAAGTTAATTCCAATGGAAAAATTAAATAAAGGATTTTTCCATGAAGCAGATATGTTATTCAGGCTAAGCATTATAAGAGCAGTAGTCAAAGATATTCCAATGGATTCGGTTTACGAAGATGAGAAAAGCAATTTAAGTGTTTTGAACACCTTGTTAACTTTTCCCTATCTTCATTGTAATCGGTTTGTTAAAAGAATTTTTTATAATTATTTTTTGAGAAATTTTAATATTGCATCTTTGTACCTAATTTTTGGTTTATTTTTATTCATTTTTGGTATTTGGTATGGAGTAGATAGTTGGATTGAGCTTTCAGGCAAAAATGTAATTGCCTCTCCAGGTACAGTTATGCTTGCAGCAATGCCAATAATCATTGGCAATACATATCTTGTTGGGTTTATAGCTTATGATATGCAGGATACGCCTACTAACCCTGTTCACAGAGACTTAACTTAATAGCTAATATGAAAGAAATATTTTCTACTCAATGGAAGTATGGGAGAAAACTTCTATATTTATCAGTCCTGCTAACTTTTTCTATTATAGCTTATTATCATGTAAGCATTGGATATGTTATGTCCCCTGATTCTTCTACCTATTCCAGTGCGGCAGATGATTTAATCAAACTGGACTTTAACTTATATAATTATTTTGTTCAGAACACTTCTTTCTCATCATCATATTTTTATACTACACCTGTCATTGTAATTGCACTATTGAAGGTTTTTTTTGGAAGTGGATGGCAATACGCTTTTCTTGCCCTAAATCTTGTTCTAGTGCTATTTTCTCTAGTTATTTTCTCAAAAAGCCTTTTAATTATAGGAGTAAGACCGATAATAATATCTATCACCATGGCTGTATTAGTTCTATCAGTTGACCTGCTGGTCTGGCCAAGGTATATGCTATCGGATATGATTTTTATTTTTCTGGTTATCCTTGCTACTCAGATCATGATTAAAGGCATTGTTAAGGGTAAGTTTCATTATATGAGCCTAATCTCTATTATGGCTATAACATTAATATCAAGACCTCCTTCCGTGCCTATTTTGTTTGCAATTATTTCTTTTATTACGATTTCAAGATTCCAAATTCCTACCAAACCAAAATTATTATTATTATTTATCTTAGCTCTTTTTGTTGTAAGCCCCTTTATATTTGCTTATTTGTATCATTTTAATCAAGCTAATCTAAGCGATAATACCCAGTTAGCTCATTATTTGAGAATGGTAGATCTTGGCATGATAATTCATGATCGCCCTGAAACATGGGTTTCTTCCCCAAGCTCTTTTAGTGATGTTGCATATCTGTATTTTATAAGGATGATAACGTTTTTTACCCCATATGCTGCGCCTTTTTCGTCAATTCATATTATTCTTAACTCACTTCAAACTGTGATTATATTATTGTCTATAACTATCTGGACATTCCTTGGAGGAAACATAAAATTACTTGACAAAACTGTTCTTTTTATTTTGTTGCTTTCTTTTTCTGTTGCTGCTTTTCATGCCTTCACATTAATTGACTATGATTGGCGATATCGATTTCCTATTATATTACCTCTAATGATGATTTTTCCTATCTCCATGGAAATACTTTTCAGATGGAATATAAGGCGCAGCAGGGCATTGTAGTATATCGCAGCCGGTACTATGCCACCTCGAAACTCAATTTCCAGATCATGCCGGGAGCCGCCTGGCTAAAACTTCTTTTGCAGCACGTCCCGGACCGGGGCGATCACCGGGTGCGCTATTACGGCTGGTAGACCAACCGCAGCCGGGGGCACAACGCAAAGGGTCATGCCAGACCGAGTTATAACTGAATCTGGTGTTTGAGGAGTTGAAAAGATGCGGCGTATCTGGTTGATTTGTTGTTGCGAGACATCAAAACAACCATTGGAGATACGCCACTATGAGTAAGAATAACGTTGTTAAGCTGACAGGTAGAGACACGATTACCGATCCGTTGACGGAGTTGCTAAGATCCGGCGCAGAGCAGTTGATCTACCAGGCGGTGGAGGCAGAGTTTCTGGAGCTGTTGGCTGAACATTCGGAACGACAGACAGAAGACGGCAATGCGGCAAGCCCAATACCAGCAAGATTCATCCCGGTCACAAGATCTATCCATACCTTCTAAGAGGCCTTGATATCAACCGCCCCAATCAGGCCTGGGCCACCGATATCACCTATCTGCCCATGGCCAAGGGATTCGCCTACCT
>PCAG01000057.1 GCA_002730475.1 Spirochaetales bacterium
GCGACTCCTGCCGATAAAATATTATTTGACATAGTAACGGTCTCCTTTAGATATAGGTAACAGTAGGGATGGATCTAAATAGCGGACACAATTAAGTTGTATGCTTTGTAATTAATGTATTGAATGTTAGAGTCTTTAGTTCATGCTCCTTCTTGCAAGCGATGCTTTTGCCAAAGTGCGTTTAGCTGCTTCCACTATCGGCATATCTATCATTTGTCCATTTAATTCAAAAACACCGATGTCTAATAGTTCATTTTTGGAAAACGAACTCATAATCAGTTGTGCGTACTCAATTTCAGATGGGGAGGGCGTAAAGGTCTTTTGGATAATATCAACTTGGTTTGGATGGATTGCGAGTTTCCCGTCAAAGCCAAGTTGCCGGGCTAAATCACTGTCTGTTTTAAGCTCATCTAGTTCATTCAGACGAGTGTGTACAGTATCTATTGATTGTATCCCATATGCGGCAGCGGCTATTACTATAGCGCTTCGTGCGTAAAGAATTTCTAGATTGTCTCTGCTCCGGTATGCTCCGATATCCGTTGCTAGATCTTCTGCCCCAAAAATGATAGCATCTATTCGATCGTTTGCTTGGGCAATAGAATGTATATTTACGATACCCTTGGCGGTTTCGATTAATGGCAATATCTTATAGCTGCCAATTTCCTGTTTCTGTTTATATTCTATTTCAGTCAAGACCTGGCTTATATGATCAATCTGCTGAGATTCTTCTGCTTTTGGTACAACATAGCCATCTGGTTGAGCTGCGGCTGTTTCCCATATGTCTTGGTATTGTGTATCTGAATTGTTGGAGTTTATTCGAATTAGTCGTTCACTTGGTCCAAAGTCAAGTTTTGATAATGCTTCAACTACAATTGATCTTGCTTCTACCTTTTTGTTGGGGGCTACAGCATCTTCTAGGTCTATAATAATACTATCGACCTTAATATTAGCTGCTTTCGCAATCTTTTTTTCGTTGTCACCCGGTGAGAATAATAGTGCCCGCCGTAATTGGGTCATGTTTTAGAATACGGGTGGCATATGGATAGCCAATAGTTCGATAGGTTTATCCCCTATATTGTTGAGGCTGTGGGAGATTCCCTCTGGGATTGTAATGCCAGCTCCAGATTCAATGATGTGATCTTGTTCGCCAACTGTAATCATAGATCTTCCAGACATTATCCAAACCGTTTCTGTTTCGATTTCGTGCACATGTGTAGGTATGGATCCGTCAGGATCAACTTTGACTAGTGTGATGCTGGCGAATTGATTGCTTTCTCTTGTCTCTAGAGATTTAGTCAGGATATTTGGGAATTTTGGATGGGGAATCCATTCGGTTTCATTGGCATCAAATTGGTGAGGTATCTTCATTATTACACTTCCTTTTCCAGGTTATATTTGAGTGACTCTAGAAATGCCGCTGCCAGGATCCCATCTATAGCACGGTGGTCAGCGCCTAGCACGAAAGTAGCAGTTGGCTTTATGACTATTTCGTTGGCGACTACCATGGGCTTGGTCTGTATGCTTCCTGTAGACAAGATAGCTAGTTGCGGTGGGCTTATGATGGCAGTGAACTGGTCTATGTGGCCTGGCCCTATGTTTGATAGAGTCAGTGTTGCTGGCGTCATGGCGGTCGCTGTTAATTTGCCATCATGAGCCTGCTTAACTAACAAGGACCTTTTTTGTGCGATGTCATCAATGCTATGATTTTGTATGTCGGCTAATGTAGGAATGACCAAACCAGTCTTGGTTTGCACTACTAAACCTAGGTGAGTAAAGTCCGTTATTGTGGCTGTTTCATTTTCCCAAACACCATTTACTGTTGGTTGGCTAGTAACGGATTCTGCAATAGCTAATATTATAAAGTCTGTGTAAGTGTAGCCTGTGCCTTTTTGTTCAGTTTTCGAAATCAAGGCTGACATGTCTACAGTAATTGATGTATAGAAATGGGGAATGGTTGTCCATGACTCACTTACTCTATTCGCAGTGGCTTGTGCAGCGCGATGGTCGGATTTTTTAGGTGTGTTATCCAATATCTTTTTGACATCAGATTCTAGTATTCGACCGCGCGGACCGCTTCCGGCAATGGTCGCAATGTCTATGTTGTTTTCTTCGGCAATTCGTCGAGCACGAGGTGAAGAAATTACCCTTGCATCTTTTTCGCTATGTTTGTTTTCTCCGGATTGGGCTGAGGATACAGAGGTAGGGCTCGTATCTGTGGTTTTGGGCTGTTCTAATTGTACTTTGTAATAAGGGTCTATATCGGGCAAGGCATCATCATTGTCTGATACTAATGCGACAACAGTTAGGGGAGGGATGTTTGTGTCAGCCTCAATTAATATTTTGCGTAATGTGCCGGCTTTTGGAGATTCAATTTCTACAGTAGCTTTTTCAGTTTCTATCTCGCATATTACTTCTCCACTACTTACTGCGTCTCCTTCATTCTTGATCCAATTGATAAGTCGAACTTCTGTTGTTGTTTGATCGAGGACTGGGACAATTACTTCGGTAATCATGGGTTCTAAGGTCTATATAGCTCTATATTTTTCTATGATATCTTTATTCAGTTCCATCCCTAAACCAGGCTTGTTAGGCAATTCCATAAAGCCGTCTTTTATTCGATATGTTTCTATAGGTAGGTCGATCCACATGGGATCTCTCTCGTAATTAGGAAATATCTCAACATAGAGACTGTTTGGTACAGCGGCGAGGAGATGTAATGCTACTTGAGGTTCTTCGTGATGGGCCATTTGGACATGTGATAGACTTGCCATATTAGCTGTTCGTTTCCACTCCGTAACGCCACCGGCAATTGTTACGTCAACATTTAGATTGTCTACGCATCCGTTCAATACCAAATCTCTACAACCAAATCCGGATATTTCACCTTGTCCCGCTGTTACTGGGATGGGAGAGCTGTCTTTGACCATGCGCAGTCCTTCTAATTGGTCATACCATCGTACTGGTTCTTCGATCCACTCTAAGTCCAGTGAGACAGCTTCCTGACAAAATTGGATTGCTTGGTCAGGTGTCCAGCCTTGATTGGCATCACATACAATTACAAAATCATCGCCTGCGGCTTCACGAGCAGCTTGCACTCTCTTGATATCTTCAGCTACTGTTACTCTTCCAACTTTGAACTTCACGCCTGTCATACCTAATTCTTTATAATGCTGCATTTCGTCCGTTAGCTGACTACGGCCTTTTCCTGCTTGATAGTATCCGCCAATAGCAATAACTGGAACTTTTTTGCGGTATCCTCCTAGTAGTTGATACAAAGGAGTATTGTATATCTTGCCCAGCAAATCCCATAGGGCCATGTCAATTGCTGATATGGCCTGCATCAAAATGCCGCGATTTAGTAAATCGAGCACATGAATGCTTCGATTGCCTAGATCGATTTTGCCGCCGTCAAAAAACATTTTGTTCCACAACAACTCTATGTTTCGAGGGTCTTCACCTATTAGCATCGGTTCGAAGTGATCCTGTATGAGGCCCACAATTTTTTCTTGGACTATGTCTTCATCACCGCCAAATACTTCTCCAACTAGACCCTCATCAGTATAAATACGAGTTACTAAGGTGTTGCGGTTAACAATCCGATAAGTACCGCCCTCAAATGTTTGGTTGAGCTTCCTTACTAATGGGATGACTTCGATACGTGTTATCTTCATGTTATATTGCTCTCGACCCATATGTCAGTATGTAACTCATCAAGACTTGGATCTGGGCTGTTAATAGCAAATTCAATTGCTGCTTCAATTGTAGCCTGCGCTTCTGACTTAATAGCTTCCATTTCCTTGCTCGACAATATGCTGCGTTGTTCCAATTCCAATTGATAGCGAGGTAAAGGGTCGGTCTTTTCCCAGAGGTCGGCGTCTTTGCCTGCTGGACCAGCTGCGACAGCGCTGTGCCGTGACCATCTAACAGTTTTTGCTTCCAGAAGGGTGGGTCCTTTACCTGTACGAGCTCGAGTTACAGCTTCATTAGCTGCATCATATACTGCGTATATATCTCTGCCATCCACTGTTATTCCTGGTAAACCAAATCCTTGGGCTCGCATAGATACATCTGGCACACTAATTGATTCTGATACGGGCGTTGATATTGCCAAGCCATTGTTTTCAACTACTAACACTAATGGTAAATTCCATAAGGTGGCCATATTCAGTGTCTCATAGAAAGGACCCTCGCAGGAAGCTCCATCTCCAAAGAAACATACAGTGACTTTGTTGTTTTGTTCTAGCTGATTAGATAGTGCGATTCCTCCAGCAATAGCAATGTGTCCCGAAACAATGGCATTGCAACCGACAAACCCTAAACTCTGGTCGGCAAAATGCATAGAACCACCTTTGCCTTTGTTAATTCCTGTCGATTTTCCTAGTAGCTCAGCTAGCATAGTATTAGGATCACCACCTTTTGCTATACAAGCTCCATGACCACGGTATGTGGCAAGTACTTGGTCGTCTGACTGTAGTGCTGCATTAACACCTATGGCTGTGGCTTCTTGACCAATATATGGGTGTGTTGAACCTCGGTAGCGACCTTCACGATACAGTTGCATTGCTGCTTCTTCGAAGAGTCGTATCAGCCACATTTGACGAAGCATATTGATTTGTTGATCATTAGTTAGTGTCATTTGAGGTATCCTAAATTTAGATAGAAAACGATTTACTGGCATCTATTAGGTCTTTCACATCTGGAAAGATAGCTGCCTCTAGAACTTGGCTGGCGGCAATAGGAACATCTTTTGCGGCTACACGCATAACTGGGGCGTCTAAATAATCAAACGCCTGTTCTGTAACTTGTTGTGCTATCTCTGCTCCTACTCCTCCAGTTTTGTGGGCTACATGACTTACTATCAGACGTCCAGTTTGTTTTACTGACTCTATGATGGTTTCGATGTCAAGAGGGCATAGGCTTCGCGGGTCAATTACTGTGACGTCTATGCCATCTTTCGCTAAAACTTCGGCGGCTTGGATGGCCTTTGGCACCATTGATGATATTGCAACTATGGTGAGATCACTGCCCGTACGTTTTATATTTGCTTTACCTAGTGGTATAAGATACTCTTCATCGGGAACTTCACCTTTAGTCGCGTACAGACTTATGTTTTCCACAAAGATAACTGGATTTCTATCACGAATAGATGTTTTAACTAAGCCCTTTGCATCATAGGGGTCAGACGGCATGACTAGCTTCAGTCCGGGAATGTGCATCAGCCAGGCTTCTAAGCTCTGAGAATGCTGTGTTCCAAACCCTAGGGTTGATGCTATGGGCATTCGTACAACTAAGGGCACTTCAACTTGACCTCCCCAAAAAAACCGCATCTTGGCTGCTTGGTTTACTATCGGGTCCATACAGAAGGTTAGAAAGTCCATAAATTCAAGTTCCGTTATAGCGGGCTTTCCGGATATTGCGAGACCGACTCCAAATCCTACAATGGCAGCCTCATTAAGTGGGCAATCACGCACCCTCTCAGCCCCAAATTCGTCATAGAGTCCTTTTGTTACTCCAAAAACTCCTCCATATTTTCCTATATCTTCTCCTAAGACAACAACATTATTGTCTCGTTGCATTTCTTCGCGAATACCCGCATTTATTGCCTGTGCGTACGTTAATTCTGTCATAAAGTTTCTCCTCATCGATTATTATATGACAATTCTCAAAATCCGTGGGTGTTAGGTGCGAATCTGTTAAAGCAGTCCGTAGAATGGGGCGTAACAGATTTTGTGCATTTATCAGAACATAATGCTAATGTGTCTCTGTAGATGACAATCCAGATTTACTGCTAAAGGTATTGCTGCAATGTGTGTAGGAAAGAATTCAATACGTACATCAAGTGCAGTGTTCATCCCTCCCCATCCTTGGGGACCAATTCCAGTAGCATTGATTAGGTCCAGCAGCTGCGCTTCCAATTTTGCGTAACGTTGATCTTGATTCCTATCACCCATATTTCTCATTAAAGCTCTTTTTGCAAGTAGAGCTGCTTTTTCTATAGTGCCTCCTATGCCTACGCCAACAACAACAGGTGGGCATGCGTTGGGTCCTGCTTCCTCGACTGCACGAACTACTTCGCGTTTTACTCCGTTAATTCCCTCTGCCGGTGCTAACACCTTAACCCAACTCATATTTTCTGCTCCAAAGCCTTTCGCCGCAATGGTTAAGCGCAATTTGTTTCCGGGAACCAGATCAAAATGGATTACAACGGGAGTATTGTTATTAGTGTTCTTACGCTCAAACAATGGTTCTACTACTATAGATTTGCGGAGATACCCCTCTTGGTAGCCTTTCTGAACACCTGATGTTATAGCATCGCGTAAATTGCCGTTTAAAAACTGAACCTCCTCGCCAATATCCGCGAAGACTATTACCATGCCGGTGTCTTGGCACATTGGAACTTGGCGTTCAGATGCAATGCGACGGTTTTCTACGATATCTTGCATCGCAAGCTGGCCAGTAGCGGAAGATTCTGTTCTAAGGGCTTCTGTCAACCTTATAATGTTCGCGTCAGGAGTATCGAAATTGATTGTTTTTACCGCCTCATTTACTTTGTGCTCAACTTCTTTTAGGTTTATGGTGGTCATTATATTATTGCTCGCGTTTGTATTGGTTTCGGCCAGACTCGAACAGGTCATCTCCATTTAAGTCATTAGCAACTAAAACTGGAAAGTCTTCTACTCTAAGGCGTCTGATGGCTTCGGTGCCCAAGTCTTCATAGGCTATTATCTTTACTCCCGTGATTTTTTGTGAGATAAGAGCTGCGGCCCCGCCGACTGTTACAAAATATACGGCTCCATATTTTTTCATTTCCATTCTGACTTCTGGGGTCCTGTGTCCCTTTCCTATCATACCCTTAAGACCATTTGCAAGTAATTTGGGGGTGTATACATCCACTCTTGTGGCAGTAGTTGGACCTGCAGAGCCTATTATTTCTCCCGGACGCGTGGGAGACGGACCAGCATAGTAGATTATTTGTCCGTCAATTGGAATCGGTAGCTTTTCTTTGGCATCAATAGCATTGGTAAGACGCTTGTGAGCTGCGTCTCGGGCAGTATATACAAACCCAGATATTAGTATTCGTTGTCCCACCCGCAAATTCTTTAGGTTTGCTTGTGTTAGTGGTGTTTCTAGTCGCTTTATGCTGGGCATAGCACCTTCAGTTTACATTATATTTAATGATGGAAGATGATTGTCTGCTCATCAAAAAAATAATTATTTATGGTTTGCGTGTGAAGTAAGTTGTTCGTCACTATATGATTTATTGATTGCAACAGCACCTTTTGGAGAGTTGTCCAAGCATAGTTCACATAATGTGCACTCATCCTCCTGATTTGAATCGGTGCCGATTATATTATTATCAAGAATAAATATATCTACCGGACATATATTTATTAGGCTTTTTGTTTGGCTAGAGGTTAATTTGGTTTGATCGACATCTATATGTATGAACATGCCCATGAGATCTATCCTAGTAAATATTTCTATGTGTTCTCTTTCACTAATTGCGGTATGTCCGATAATTTCTCTGCTACATATACCCCGGAGTTTCTTAGTAGTCGAGCTTTATCAGATGGGCTACCACGGCCACGTTCAACTATAGCACCTGCATGTCCAAAACGTATGCCTTGCATGCGGTCGGCAAATCTTCCGGCAATAAATGCAACAATTGGAAGTCTGCATGAATTTGCATTAAGATACTCTGATAGGCGCTCCTCCATTGTGCCTCCAGGTTCACAGAATAGCACCAAAGCTTTTGTTTCTTGGTCTTTTTCATAAAGAGGTAGTAGATCTAGAAATGTGCTTCCTACTATTGGATCGCCTCCTATACTTACACATGTGCTTTGGCCAATACCAGACTGTGTGAGTTGATTAGCAATTTCAGTCATCATACCTCCGCTACGCGACATAATTCCTACTGGACCTTGCATATATGCTCTACGCACATCTTTGGCATTACCGCCACACATTCCTATTCGTGTGCGATTAGGTGATATAACCCCTAGAGTATTAGGACCAATGACTCTTGCATCTAGTTGAGTAGCATTTTCGATAATTGTCACGACATCTCGACGTGGTATTCTTTCAGTGACTATTACGAGGAGTTTTATTTCGGCAGCTAGTGCTTCAAGTGCAGCATCTCTAACAAAAGGAGCTGGCACTGCAATCACTGTAGCATCAGCGTTGTGTGACTGTTTAGCTGCTTGTACTGTATCGAATACTTGTACATTGTGTATAGTTTGCCCACCTTTGCCTGGAGTAACTCCGGCAACTATCTGAGCTCCATATTGAATCGACTCTTTGGTGAAGACTGATGCCTCACGTCCTGTAATCCCCTGTACGATAATACGAGAATTGGAATCTGCTAAAATCGGCATTTGATTGAGTCCACGGCTTCGTCGATACTGGTTTCTCGGCCAAAGTAAGACACTTTATAATGGTCCAGGATATCGTAGCCTTCCTTTTCCCAGGAGCCTGGAATTCTGAAAACACTAATTACATCTTTTGGGATAAGCCCTAATTCAACTATGCCTTTTATTACACCGCGAGCTACAAGATCAGTGCGAGTATTGCTGACCACATTCATGATTACTGCGAGTTTATCTACAGATGGTTGCTGCAAAATGAGTTTGGTGAGCTCTTTTACTTTTTTTACACTGGGGTTGCCACCAATCTCACAATAATTGGCAGGATTTAAGCCAGCATTTAGTACTGCATCAAATATTGTCATGCTAGCTCCTCCACCACCCATTAACATGCCTAAATTACCATCAAATGCAACTAGTCGTCCCGCTACGCCTCTATGGTCACTGCTGTCTATTTCTTTGGCTAATTGTTCGAAATCTGAAGTTTGCAGAACCAGATCATTGGAGTATGGTACATGCTTGAGCAGTTCTTTTTGTCGAAATAGTGCGTCGTCATCTAATTCCATATGCACGTCTGCGATTACCCATTCGTGATCAGATGTCAATATTAATGGATTGACTTCCAGTAGGAGTGCGTCCGATTGTATAAAACAGGTGACTAATGCTGTGATAATACGCGATAGATTTAACAAATCCTTGCTTTCATATCCTAGTTCTATGGCGATTTGTCTGCCTATGTAATCAGGAGGAGGAAGTTGAGGCGAAAATATTGCCCTAGCTATTTTGTCTGATTTCTCTACATCTATCCCGCCTGATACTGATCCTAATATCACTCCTGTGCGACTGTCAGCGTCATATGTGATTCCCAGGAATATTTCTGAATTAACAGATAGCTTCTCTTCTAATAATATGTTGTTGGCAGAGTAATTGTTTATTGTTGTTTGTAGGAGAACAGCTGCTTCGTTTTTGGCTTCGTCTGGTGTTTGGGCGAATTTTACGCCTCCAGCTTTCATGCGACCACTGCTAGGAATTTGTACTTTTAAAACTACTGGCCTGGATAGGCTGTCTGCAGCATTAAAAGCTTCCATTGGGGAGGTCACCACTGTGCCTTGTGGTATTGCTAAGGAATGTTTGCTTAGGATTGTTTTAGCATCGATTTCCAGTATTTTCACTATCAATACCTTGTAAAGCAGTCTTGTACGGATTGGCTATGACACTAACATTCAGTACATTTTTGGGTCACGGATGCCATCAACAGATGCCATCATCAGTACGTTGAATACAATATATAGACTTTATTATACTATTTACCTCATTATCGAACGTCCGTTTATACGGTTCGCGCATCATTACTTTATAGAATGTGTACAACAACATAACTAAGGAATTGACAGTATATATGCGATTATATATAATCGCAATAATCGTTTGTAGTAGATCCTGTGGGTGATATGACAATGTTTAATTTGAAAAGTAAAAAGGCAATTGTTACTGGTGGTGGCGGGGGCATTGGTAGTGCAATGGGCCAGGCACTATATGATGCAGGTGCTCAAGTTTTGCTCGTTGGTAGATCAGAAAGCGTTAATCAGGCCGCTGGTAATATTGGAACCAGAGAAAAACCAGTGAAATCGTTGCGTGCTGATCTTAGCGATTACGAAAAGTTGGAAAGTGTTTTCAAACAATGTGTGGATCGTTTGGGAGGTTTAGACATAATGGCAGTGTGTCATGGAACGTTACACGTTGCTGAAGCTACTGATCATGACAAAGAAGGTTGGGATAAAACTATTAGTGTTAACCTGACATCGGTGTTTAGTCTGAATCAACTAGCTGGTCGTCAGATGATTCAGCAAGGTAGTGGGAAAATAATAAATATTGCTTCTATGTTGAGTTTTTCCGGCGGATTAATGGCCACGTCGTATGCGGCTAGTAAAGGTGGAGTAGCACAATTGACAAAAGCATTAGCGAATGAATGGTCTAGCAAAGGCGTTAATGTAAATGCTATAGCACCTGGTTATATACAAACAAAACTGAATAAGCATATTTGGAGTGATCCTGTTAGAAATCAACAGATTCTTGATCGTCTTCCAAGTGGTCGCTGGGGACTGCCTTCGGACCTGATGGGTGCAACTGTATTCTTGTCGTCAGCTGCGTCGGATTATGTACATGGTGTAATTCTTCCGGTTGATGGCGGTTGGTTAGCCAGATAAGTGCATTAAAGGCCAAGGATATCACCTCATATAGTACGTTGTTTGATCAAGTATACGTATTTGTTATGTGTATTTATGTGCATTAAAGTAGATTTTAGATTGTAAACACATGCTTATAGCAAGGTCCAAATGTATTGCCATCGCCGAAAATCTATATAGGAGGTAAATAGTCAATGACTAAAATCATCAAGATAGAGGGTTTGCCACTAGAATACCCAGAACCACATTACAAAGGCACATTACGATATATTACATTGGCTCGTATCGAGACAGATGATGGGGTTGTTGGGTGGGGAGAATGCATCTCTCAGTTCCCTGAGTCTGCGCTGGCAACTAAGGTTATTATTGAGCGTGGTTTTGCTCCTATGTTAATTGGTGAAGATCCTCATGATGTTGATCGACTATGGAGCAAGATGATCGATCATGTATGGTGGATCGGTCCGGAAGGGATAGCGGCATTTGCAATAAGTGCGATTGATATGGCCCTTTGGGACACTAAGGGAAAATCTATGAACCTTCCAGTTTCTAAGCTGATAGGTGGTCAATTGCATGATAGTGTACCAGTGATGGCTTCGGTTATATTTGAAATGGAGGACATTAGTGAAACCGAGCGTGAATTTTCCTGGATGTGTGATCAAGGTTATGACATTGTGAAAGGTGGCTGGGGCATGCATCCGGGTGCTGTCTTTGGTGATGATCGTGACCGTGACCTCGAGTTAGTAAGACGTTTGCGAGATGTAGTGGGACCTGATCGTAAACTTGTAGTAGATACACCAGGTGTATGGGGTTTATGGGACGTGCCTAAAGCTATCCGAAGATTTCGCGACTTGGAAGAATACAATCTATTCTGGATTGAACAACCGTTGTTTCCTAGCGATTACGAAGGTCATGCGCGGTTACGCGCATCCGTTTCTACTCCTATAGGGACTGGTGAGGATGAATGGAATATTGAAGGCTATAAACGCCTAATAGATTCAAAAGGTGTGGATATTATTCAATTTGATCCTGGTCGTTGCCATGGAATAACTGGAGTAAGAAATGCAATTAAATTGGTTGAAGCGTCTAACTTGAAATACAGTCTGCATACGTGGAGTAGTGCTCTTAATACAGCTGCCAGCGTGCATTTGATGTCAATATCAAATCATGGTGTTTGTAAGGACTTTAAGCCTCATGAATCGCCAATGCAGCACGAACTTGTAAGTAATCCGTGGGAACAACAAAACGGCTTTATTGCTGTACGTGATAATCCTGGTCTTGGCGTAGATATCCGGGAAGACATCGTAAAGAAATACATCTTCAAATAGCAATAAACTTATGTTATAAGGAGGGCTTACAAATGGCTAATTACAACGATAATGATGATCCTAGGCGCGCACTTATCACGGGAGGTGCCAATGGATTTGGTTTAGCCGCAGCACGTATCTTGATATCACAGGGTTCCCAGGTGGCTATTGGGGATGTGGATGAAAAACAGCTTACAAAAGCAGCGAAAGAAATTGATAGCGCTAATTTGCTTCCTCTAAGCTTGGATGTCACCTCTCGCGCATCTATTCAATTGGCTGTTGATGCATGCAACGAGAAATTTGGTGGGTTAGATACACTAATTAATAGTGCTGGTGTGATTGATATATCTCCGCTATCTGAAGTAACTGAAGAAAAATGGGATTTTGTATTGGACGTAGATTTAAAAGGTGTTTTTTTTATGGCGCAAGCTGCAGCGCCGTTAATATCTGAGAGTGGACGGGGTCGGATAGTAAATATAGGCTCAGATGCATCAAAAGTGGGTTTTGCCCAGATTCATGCGTATTGTGCCGCTAAACATGCTGTTGCCGGAGTAACAAAGTCATTGGCTGGCGAGCTTGCTCCTCATCAAGTCACTGTAAACTGTGTTTGTCCAGTAGGGTCACCCACTACAGGTATGGGTGAATGGGTTATGTCATGGAAAAAGGCTGCTACTGGTTTGACGCGGAAGGAAATTGAAGCATCTACAGCGGCCGATATTCCCTTAAAGCGTAACGCAACTGAAGCTGATGTAGCCAATGCGATCATGTTTTTTCTGGCGGACTCATCTGATTTCTTGACTGGATTGATATTAGATGTTGATGGAGGTATGCTTAGTACTATCCCTATCCCGGGTGCAGCTGATTAGATTATGATCACGCAATGTTAGCCTCGAAAACTGAGATTTTCGGTTTTTTATATCCATAAATGTATGAGATACTGTATAGGTGCTAGGAAAGCAGTAGCGAGGTTTCGTGTAGGAATTGCGTAATTAGTAGATCTGATATTAATATACGTCAGTTTTCATTAGGTTTTGGTTGGGTAGAGCGTTAGTTGGATAAAAGTTGGATACTTGATTGTAACCGAGATTTTAGAAAACTAGTATATGTATGGGATAGATTTGCATAAGGTCGCATCTTTTCTCGCTTGTTACTTAGTCAGGTATGTAATTGACATTATCCAGAATTAATGCATTGTTCATTTGCTGACTGATAGTCCGATTATTTTCCCTGTCCTGTATTAGAACTGTGCTATCTAAATGTGATTGATAGATGTATACTAGTAATGTATCGTAGTTATTCATCAGTAGTTAAATATTATACAAGTTATACAAATAAATATATAGGAGGCAACAATGTCGAATAAGATGACAAGAGTGGTATCAGCGACATTTATAATGGTGCTGTTGGTGGCTTGTGCGCCGGCTGCGCCGGCTGCGGACGATTCAGCTGCTGCAGCCCCAAGCGGATATGGAACGACTTTATCTGCTACGCAGGATAGAGGAACCGTTTTATGTGGCTCCGCCTACTCAGTACCAGGGTTTGGAGTTGTGGCTGAGGATGGTTCGCATGTTGGCTATGATGTTGAATACTGCAGAGCAATCTCGGCTGCCATATTCGGTGAAGCTGATAATATCGAATTTCATGACCTTAGTTCAAAAGTGAGATTTACAGCTTTGGGAAGCGGTGAGGTAGATGTGCTAAGTCGTACTACTACTTGGACGCTCACTAGGGATACTGAGTTGGCCACTAATTTTGTGCATACCACTTTCTATGATGGACAAGGAATGATGGTGCGTAAGGATAGTGGGCTTAGTACTTTGGAAGACCTGGATGGCGCTTCAATTTGCGTCACTACCGGCACTACTACTGAATTAAACTTGGCTGATCAGTTCGCCGCTGGAGGATTGGACTATGAACCAATCCTGTTTGAGGAAGCTGATGATACCTGGGGTGCTTATGAAGAAGGTCGTTGCGATGGTGTTACTACTGATAAGTCAGGTCTGAATGGAAGACGTACCTTGTTACAGAATCCTAAGGATCATATCATTATGGAAGTAACCATGTCTAAAGAGCCTCTAGGACCAGTAGTGCGTCACGGTGATGACCAATGGTTTGATATAGTACAGTGGACTGTTTTCGCTATGATGCAAGCTGAAGAGTTCGGCATTACCTCTAGTAATGTTGATACATTCAAGGGCTCAGAAAATCCAAATATACGTAAACTCCTCGGTGAAGAAGGAGAGATGGGACAAAAGTTGGGTCTGAATGATGATTGGGCTTACAATATTATCAAGCTAGTAGGTAATATGGGTGAGGCCTATGACCAACATTTGGGTCCGAACACTCCCACAGCTATACCTCGGGGTCTAAATAGGTTGTATACCGATGGTGGACTGATGTATCCTCCACCAGTTCGCTAGAGACAGAACAATAAAATACAGTTAGGGATGGGAAACTAGGATAATATACCATCCCTAACTGGCGTCGGGGATAAGTAAACCATGCGAGTTAAGTTTGCTGTTCTAAGTTGGCGGCTGGCTTGGTTCAAGTTATGAATTCGCCAACAAATTTATACGCTAGTAAAGCGACACCATTCTGGCGTGATGAACGTGTGTTGCAGCTTGTGACACAAGTTGTAACACTACTTGCCATTCTACTAGCTGGTGGATGGTTAATAAGGAACATGTTCGTCGCACTAGAACTCAGAGGTATTCCCCCCAGTTTTTCGTTTCTTAATCTGACATCGCAGTTTGATATAGGCCAACCCAAAGGTTGGCATATTCGCGACGATCCGTATTGGAACGCATTTCTTGTCGGACTTTACAATACTATACTAGTGAGTTTTATCGGAATTATTCTGGCTACCATCTGGGGTACTGTAATTGGAATTGCGCGACTATCTTCTAACTATCTGATAGCTAAACTAGCCCAACTATATGTAGAGGCTATTCGAGGTATACCACTACTGATATTCATGATTTTTGTTTATCAGGGCGTATTTATGAAATTTCCTAAGGTTGATGATTCTATTATAGCTGGAGACTGGTTGTATATTAATGTGCGAGGCATTTACACTGTTCGAGGTGTGCCAACACCGATGTTTCAGACATACAGTGTAATACTGTTTGCAGGGTTAATAGCGGCCGCTGGTGTTGCCTGGATGCTTATCCGTAAACGGCAGATTACTGGTCAAACGCCGATGACTGGTTTGTGGACTATTGGAACTTTTCTAGCGGTTGCTTTTTTGGGGTGGATAATATTGCCAAGTGCACCATTTTCGCCTGAGTATCCATTACCTGAAGGGTTCAATATACAAGGAGGTATGCGCTGGACTCCAGAATTCTGTGCAGTAGGATTTGCCCTAGTAATATACACAGCGAGTTTTGTGGCTGAAATAGTGCGGGGAGGAATTATGTCAGTCAGTAAAGGGCAGATAGAGGCTGCTCGTTCTTTAGGTTTGAGTGCTATCGATACAATGCGTATAGTCGTCATGCCTCAAGCGTTACGAGTGATAATTCCGCCATTAACAAGTACATGGATGAGTTTAACAAAGAACTCATCGTTAGCGCTGGCAGTAGGTTATCCTGATGTTGTTGCAATAGCTGGTACTGTACAAATGCAAAGCGGTCGTGCTGTTGAGGTGTGGTTTATGATGGTTATGCCGGTGTATCTCACACTAAGTTTGCTGACGTCAGCATTCGGTAATTGGTACAACAAACGCATGAAAATCGTGGAGCTATAAAAATGGGTACTACTGTAAAGGGAGTGAATAATCAGCTGAGTTCTGATGTATTGGCTCCGCCCACCGAGAGGTACACTGTGCTTGGGTGGCTAGTTAAGAATCTGTTTAGTAGTTGGTACAACGCTGTTCTTACGTTTATTGCGATTGGTATCGTGATTGCCATTGGTAGACCGGCGATTATATGGGCATTCTCACAGGCACGCTGGATTGTAATCCCTTTTAATATGGCTAATTTAATGGTTGGTGTATATCCTCGTGCTGAAATTTGGCGTGTCTGGTGTGTTGTGTATCTGATCATGGGATTAGTTGGACTAACATGGCGAGCTCAGTTTACTGGCCATAAGCGCGGTATTGTTGTATTTGCAGCAATTATGGTGCTGGGTGTATTGCCGATCGAGTTGGCATTTATGGGGATGGATGGTGAAACAATAAGAACTACCAGTTTGCCTTCTGGCATGGCTGGCGTTGGTATCGGTGGCTTATTAGGAATGTTTGTGGGACAGGTAGGTGGAGAGCGTGCGAAGCGTTTGTCTACGTACGGCTGGTTGTGGTTTTATCCCATTGCTATCTTCTTGGTAAGGGGGATATCGTCGGGACACGATATTTTGCCTCTAGTGAAAACAAGTCAGTGGGGCGGATTGATGCTTAATACTATTGTGTCGTCTACTGCGTTAGTACTAGGGTTACCTATTGGTATTATATTTGCCCTGGGAAGGCGATCTAAACTTCCAGTATTTCGCACCGTGTCGATTGTGTTTATTGAATTTGTGCGTGGAGTACCACTGATTACCATACTTTTTACAGCACAAGTAATGATTCCGCTATTTTTACCAGAAGAGGTTCGGATAGATAATCTGATAAGAGCTATGATAGGCGTAACTTTGTTTGCCGCAGCATATATTGCCGAGATTGTTCGGGGAGGATTACAGGCGATTCCGCGTGGGCAGTATGAGGCATCAGATGCACTGGCAATGACTAGGGCTGTAGGATTGCGGTATATTATTTTGCCGCAGGCATTACGTACTACAATACCAATGATGGTTAATGAAGCCATTGGATTGTCGAAGGATACTAGTCTACTGAAAATAGTGGCTATGATGGAATTGCTTTCGATGGCACAAGCGCTTACTGCTAACCCAGATTATATAGGCACTCAAAGAGAGTTGTTGACCTTCGTTATGGTTGTATTCTGGTTAGTAACTTATATTCTTGCTTATGCTGGCCGGCGTTTGGAAACAGCTCAAGGACTAGGTGAAAGATAGTAGATGTACCGCGACTAAAGAAGGGAGACATATTATGGACTCAACTAATGTTCGTGAAGTAGAGAATAAAAAGACACCAATAATCGTTGCTCGTGACGTACACAAATGGTTTGGTCAATTTCATGCACTGCGCGGTATTGATATGGAAGTCTATAAAGGCGAAAAAATTGTTATATTTGGACCGTCGGGATCGGGTAAGTCAACTTTTATACGTACTATTAATCGACTAGAGGAGCATCAACGCGGAGACATAATAGTAGACGGGATTGAATTGACACATGATGTCAAGAATATTGCTGCGATAAGACAGGAGATTGGCATGGTCTTCCAAGCATTTAATTTGTTCCCACATCTTACGGTGTTGGGTAACATTACTTTGGCGCCACTCCATGTCCGAAAGTGGTCTAAGGAACAAGCGGAGGAGTCAGCTATGCAGTTGCTAGATCGGGTAGGTATTCCGGAGCAGGCTGATAAATACCCTGGACAGCTTTCGGGCGGTCAGCAACAAAGGGTAGCTATTGCGCGTGCGCTGGCGATGCAGCCTAAAATCATGTTGTTTGACGAACCAACCTCCGCCCTGGACCCGGAAATGATCAAAGAAGTTCTTGATGTAATGGCGGAGTTGGCTGAGTCCGGTATGACTATGTTGGTTGTAACTCACGAAATGGGTTTCGCTCGAGAAGTATGTGACAGGATGGTGTTTTTTGACGAGGGCCAAGTTGTAGAAGAGGGAACACCTACGCAAATATTTGAACACCCACAGAGCGAACGGACAAAGTTGTTTCTATCGCAGATACTTCATTAGCGCCGGTTGTTGGAATAAATTGGCGCATTGAATTCTTCATTTACTATAATAACCCAGTGATATCAACATTTAAAATATAGTGCCATTCGTATGTAAGAATGGCATGTTTAACATTGGAGGATTATGAATACAACTATTTCGCTTGCTGTGCTCAGTCTTTTTGCGTTTGGTGTTGGTAGTTTCTTGTGGCAGGTTGCAGGAGCCAATCAGGCTTATGCACCTAGTTATATGATAGTGGAAGGCCTAACATTTGCTGTAGTTGGATTAGTGATTCATGTTGTCGATAAGCATAAATTTTACCTGTCGAATAATATGGTTGGATATGGAGTTTTAGGCGGTATACTAGCCGGTATTGCAGTGTACGCCCTAATTCTGGCCTTTAGCATGGGAGGTGCAGGTAGCATAATGTATCCCATATCGCGACTTGGAATGGTTGTTTCAGTAATATTGGCCGTTTTGATTTATCGGGAGCCAGTGACTATTACAAAATTGATCGGATTGGGTCTAGGAGTGAGCTCAATTGTTGTTCTATCTCGTTAATCCACACAATCGTTTACGATTTATATCCAATCATTGCAACTCCAGCAATACATATTAGTACGCCGGCTATATTGGTGAGTGTAGCTTTGTCTCCGATTATTAAAGCTCCTATCAGTAGAAGTGCAATATTGGTAAAAACACTTGTGACAAGATTGCCTGTACTTATGTCCCAGCCATTTCGGTACATTAATATAAAACCTATGTCAAGCAGTATTACTGAAATTGCCATCGCAATTTGTATCCAGCTTAGCTGGCGAACTTGCTTTGCTAAGCCGCCGTCTGATGGAAATAGAGGAATTAAGCATGCTGCTATTATTGCAATGGCGACATATGTGGCCGTCACAGCGACTATAGGATTAAGTGATGTTGGTATGCGCCCAGCAAAATAGTGAAAACTCACTGCGCCTAATAGTACTATCGTTGGTGCTATGTAGAACATGGTTTTGTTTCCTTTTTTCATAAAACCTACTCAATGTATATAAATTTCACTAGCCATCAATTGTCATTGGACTTTTGTAAGGAATATCATCTTCTTGCAATTCAATGATGTAAAAATCTATGAAGATCTATAGAAGCATTGATTATATCTTAAATAGTTTGCAAAGTATAATTCTAGGCATTGGATAGCAGTTGGTTTGTAAAGGTGAGAATATGGAATTTGAGCGAAATCGAATTATTAGAGGTGATTGCGTGCAAGTTTTGTCATCATTGCCGGAGAGCTCGGTTGATTTGATATTTGCTGATCCACCCTATAACCTACAATTGGAAGAAGATCTTCATCGTCCTGATATGACAAGAGTTGAAGGAGTGACTGATAAATGGGATAGATTTGAGGATTTTGAGTCTTATGACAAATTTACTGCAGCATGGCTTACAGCCTGCAGACATGTCCTTAAGCCTTCGGGTTCTATTTGGGTTATTGGAAGTTATCACAATATATTTCGAGTGGGTAGGATTATGCAGGATATTGGATTCTGGATATTAAATGATGTTGTATGGGTCAAAACAAACCCGATGCCAAATTTTCGTGGGGTGAGATTTGCAAATGCGCATGAAACACTTATATGGGCTAGTGTCACTAAAGGAAGCAGATATATGTTTAATCATCAGGCTATGAAGGGTTTTAACAATGATAAACAAATGCGCAGCGATTGGTGGATAATTCCGTTGGCAAAGGGGCCGGAGAGATTGCGCGATGAAATAGGTAATACAGCTCATTCAACACAGAAACCGGAAGCCCTACTATATCGTGTGATTCTTTCGTCTAGCAATCCTGGTGATTTGGTGCTGGATCCGTTCATGGGAAGCGGTACCACAGGAGTTGTTGCAAAAAGATTGCATCGTGATTGGCTCGGAATAGAATCCGAAAACAAATATATTGATTTGGCACAAAAAAGGATAAATGCGGTACAACCAGAAGATTATGACTCTAGTTTGTTTGATGTACGGGATTTAAAAAACAAAAAAAGTCGTGTTTCGTTTGCGACCTTGCTGGAAAATGGGATCGTGCGACCTGGACAGAAGATCTATTTTCAAAAGAATGTGGATAAAATGGCAGTTATCAAACCTGACGCTAAGATTAGAGCAATTGATGGTTTTGAGGGTTCTATTCATCAGGTGGGTACGTACTATACTGGTGGATCTCCCTGTAATGGATGGAAACACTGGTACGTACTGGATGGCAGCAATTATCTGCCATTAGATGAATTTAGGGAAAAGTATCGTCTACGCATACAGAGTGACCAATAGACAACTAATACCTAGTGATGGTTTTGTAAAATGGTTTAGATGACACGGGTCAATAGCAGTCAATCACCGAGTTGTTGTGACATTTGTGAGACGTATGTTAGCTGGTTGTTCGGTTGACTAGGAGATTGTGACCTGCCGATAAAATTACTGCAGCTGAAACATCGGCTATTGGAGGCATCGCAGGAAATCCAAAATTCCAGGCGATTACAGCAATTAACCAAATAAGATAGATCTGTATGTTTGTTGTCATGGTCTGCCAGTGCCTATATTGCTAGAGAGTATATTTAGGTTGCTTTAGAGAAAAATGTCTGTGCTATAAGACCTGCAATTGGAGGAAGAAGGCAAACGCTCGCAACTCTTATTAATGTAAATTTCCAGCCGAGTATTGCTACTTCTAATGGTAGTCGCGCTAATGACCAGGCACCCCAGCCGGTCAAATATGCTACTGCCACTCCAATGCTGCTCCCTGATCGTAATAGTCCAGCAAGAAGTGGGACAGTTACAACAGGTCCTCCTGGAGTAAGTGTGCCGGCTACTGAAGCTAACATAATTCCTCTTAGTCCAGATTCAGGCCCTAGCCATTTTGTGATAAAAGCCTCTTGTTGCGCAGCAAACACTTGCGACATTCCAGCAATAATCAGGGCTAATAATAGGAGTGGCATCATTTGCACTATCATTTTCGCTGATATTTGAAGTCCGGTAATGTGGAGGTTATTGCCTTGATAATATCCGAATAGTACTAAAGCCGCAGCTATACCGCCCATTATTAATGTTGGAGTAAGCATATTTGAATTCCTTTTGGGGTTTTTCATGATGGCTAATTATATAGAAAGGTGGCGTAGGAATGTATATTGATGTCAATACGCGTTTGATTGGTGCTAGACGCGACCCAAGATATGCTTTGGAATGTTATATATGTTGAGTGGATAGTGATAGCGTAAGTTGGTCATAAAGGTCGTGTTGGTTCAAATAAACTATAGACTCCAATTAGAATGGTTTATAGTTGGAGCTTATTTACGGGACTAACAGTCAATCCCATTTTGACGCATAGAATTTCATTTTGTCTTCGTCAATATCTACGCCTAGCCCAGGTTTTTCAGGAGGAGTGAGAA
>PCAG01000058.1 GCA_002730475.1 Spirochaetales bacterium
GAAGAATTACGCAATGAAGCACGTTTTGTTAAAATTACTGCTGCTGGATTAAGGGAAAGCCATGCCCACGATATTTTTGTTACCGAAGAAGCTCCTAATTATCCAATGAACGTCAAATCATGAACAATTGGTTATATTTCTATTTTTGAAAAATATCGTGAAAAAATTTTATTTATGATAAAGGGGTTGGGATTTTAAGCGATCAAACCTCAAGGTGCTTTATACATTTTCCATAAATCACCTGATCTTGATGACGTAGCATTCGTGAAACGAGCGAAGGAAGAAGACATTTTGCTTGTTCCAGGAACTGGTTTTGGAGGCACTGGTCATTTTCGTATTTCACTTTGCTGTGATCCTGATACCATCGGCAATTCCCGTCCAGGATTTGAGCGTTTAGCAGCATTTTATAGTTTAATATAGACTCACGATCATACGTATTTAATTGTGTTTTTCTGCAAAGTCTTTCTGAATATTTGTCAATTCACAAGAGAATAATACAGTTAATATTGAGTTTCAGAAATTCAATATAACTTCCATAGATGAATAATGGCTCAGAAAAAGAATGATGCACCTTTGGTAGGCGTTATCATGGGCAGCACTTCCGATTGGGAGACCATGAAGGAAGCATGCGATATTCTGGATGAATTAAATATCAGCAATGAAAGACGTGTTGTTTCTGCCCACAGAACTCCCGAATGGATGGCTGCCTACGCCTCTCAGGCAGAGGATCGAGGTTTGAAGATAATAATTGCCGGAGCAGGAGGCTCAGCACATCTTCCTGGAATGGTAGCAGCTCAAACAATTCTTCCGGTAATTGGAGTCCCAATTCAAACTTCGTCTCTAAGCGGACAGGATTCACTGTTATCGATTGTGCAGATGCCCCGTGGTGTACCGGTTGGCACACTGGCTATAGGTGGTGCAGGGGCCCATAACGCCGGCCTTCTTGCTGCTCAAATTCTGGCCAATCATGATACAGAACTTCGCAAACGCTTGAAAAAACGACGCGAAAAAATAAAGGAATCTGTGCTTGAAGCAGAATTGCCATGACTTCTGTTTCGGAGCCTTTGCAGCCGGGAACTCTCATAGGAATTCTTGGCGGGGGGCAGCTGGCTCAAATGCTTGTGCTTGCAGGTCATGCAATGGGCTTCCGATTCAAGGTACTGGATCCGAATCCAGACTGCCCGGCAGCATTGGCGGGTGCTGAACAGATTACTGCTTCTTATGATGACATGCAGGCACTCAGGAAGCTTGCTGATTCCTGTGAAGTAGTAACATACGAATTCGAAAATGTAGATGCGGACGCTGTTGCCTGGCTTGAAGATAGAGTTGATCTTCCCCAGGGCAGCGGGATTCTGCGCATATCACAGAATCGACTTAAAGAAAAAGCATACCTTGAGCAGCTGAATATCCCCATTGTTCCCCATAAAAAAATCAATACAGAAGAAGAACTTTCCATAGCGTTTGATCAGTTAGGAGAACTGATACTGAAAACCGTAACAGGCGGATACGACGGAAAGGGACAGACTCTGGTGTCAGCACGTGAGCAGATTACTGAAGCATCTGAAGAGCTTCTTCAATCAGGAATAGAATTGGTCGCTGAAAAATTTGTTCCCTTCAAAAAAGAAGTTTCTGTTATTGTTGCTCGTAATCGTCTTGGAGAGGTGCGATGTTTCCCAGTTGCAGAGAATTTACATCAAAAAAATATTCTGATCATCAGCCGTATACCTGCCAGATTAAATTCATCTGTGACAGAAAAGGCAAAAATTATTGCAAAGCAAATTGCAGAGGGGCTGGATCTCACTGGAGTGTTTTGTATAGAAATGTTTGTTCTTGAGGACGGGGAGTTGCTGGTAAACGAACTTGCTCCCCGTCCTCATAATTCAGGACATTATACCCAAAACGCTTGTACTACTTCACAGTTTGAACAGCACATCAGGGCAATAACTAATTTACCGCTTGGATTGGCAGACTCATGTAAATCAGCTGTTATGCTTAACATACTGGGTCAGCACTTACCTTTGCTGCTGAAACAGTTAAAGCACTTGCCTCCAGAAGCAAAACTTCATCTTTACGGAAAGAAGGAAACCCGTCCGGGACGTAAAATGGGTCACATAAATATTGTTTCCGATTCATCCGGTTCATTGTTAAATCCTCTGATCAAGCTTGGCATTTGGGAAGAGTCGCTGCTATCAGCTATGCTTTGAAATTACGTTTACAATTTAATCTTTAAAACGATTTAAAATTACTATTTCCTGTGAAGAAAGTTTTTGATGTTTCTGTTAGCATTAATGTTTAGGTGCAGCACACACAAAAAAAAATTGCAATGGAAAATCTTCTTTACGAAGGAAAGGCTAAAAAAATATTTTCCACAGACAATCCGAATATAGTTCGGGTTGCCTATAAAAATGACACCACTGCTTTCAATGGAGAAAAATTTGAAAAGCTGGAAGGTAAAGGTCATCTTAACAATGAAATTTCTTCGTATTTTTTCAGTTATCTTAAGGAACATGGGATTGACAGTCACTTTGTTGAAAAAATTTCAGATACAGAGCAATTGGTTCAAAGAGTGGAAATTATTCCATTGGAAGTAGTAACCAGAAACGTAGCGGCAGGTTCGTTAAGCAAGCGTATTGGATGGGAGGAAGGAAGAAAAATGCCGGGGCCTGTTGTGGAATTTTATTACAAAAACGATGATTTGGGTGATCCTATGCTGGCAGATGTTCACATTCAAACCCTTGGTTTAGCCACATCTGAGGAACTCGAAGTACTTCGGAACAAAGCATTAGAGATAAACAATTATTTACTGAAGCTACTTGAATCTCGTGGTTTATTGCTGGTCGATTTCAAGCTTGAATTTGGTCGAGATTCTTCAGGGAGGCTATTGCTGGCAGATGAAATATCTCCGGACACCTGCAGGTTTTGGGACTCTGAAACAAATGAAAAACTAGACAAGGACCGTTTCCGTCGGGATCTGGGCGGTGTGACCGAGGCCTATGCAGAGGTTTTGCGAAGATTGAACTCTAATTAAATTAAAAGAAATAATATTCATTTCGTGTTAAAGGGAATTGTAACTGTATCACTGAAAAAAGATGTGCTTGATCCGCAGGGTCAAGCTGTATTGCACTCATTAGAAAACCTGGGGTTCACAGAAGCCGAAAATGTTCGTATTGGAAAATCCATCGAAGTATGGATGGATGAAAATGATGCAAAAAAGGCAGAATCTAGGCTGCGCGAAATGTGCAAATCCCTGCTTGTCAATTCGGTGATAGAGGAATACCTCTTAGAGATTGTAGAGGTATGATGCAATGTGCCGTGATTGTTTTCCCCGGCTCAAACTGTGATTTCGATCTTTTCAAAGCAGTAAATTCCGTGGAGGGAATGAAAGCGGAATATGTTTGGTATACCGTTGAGTCACTGGAGGACTATGATGCAGTATTACTCCCGGGAGGATTCTCTTATGGCGATGCTTTGCGTGTCGGAGCACTGGCTGCCCAGGCTCCGGTCCTGAAAGCTATACGAAGTGCTGCAGATAAAGGAGTATACATTCTTGGAATCTGTAATGGATTTCAAATACTGACTGAATGCGGACTTCTTCCTGGAGCATTGCACCGCAACTCAGGACTGCGTTTCATTTGTGACACTGTCAGCCTTCAGGTGGTAAATACTGAAACCCCTTTTACAAGAAGATTCATCCCTGACGCAAATCCTGTTCGAATGCCTGTCGCACATGGTGAAGGTAACTACACCTGTGACAATGATACTTTAAAAAAATTGGAAGACAATGGACAAATTGTCTTTCGCTATTTTGGGAACAATCTTAATGGCTCCGTAGACAACATTGCCGGAATTAGCAACAGCAAGGGCAATGTACTGGGGATGATGCCTCATCCTGAGCGTGCAATGGCAGAATGGATGGGAAGCACGGATGGGCGAATACTCTTTGAGTCCCTGCTGACTTAGCATACTGAATATATCTCACTCCACATTCTGTATTTATTTAATCTGAAAGAATTAAAGAACCTGGATTAGCAATAATGAAATGAATACTGATGAGCCCAACGGCGAACAAATTCAAAGTGAAAAAATATGTCGCCAAATGGGACTCAATGATCTGGAGTACTCTCAAGTTGAGCTACTTCTGGGAAGAAAACCAAATCTCACAGAAACAGGGATTTTCGGAGTAATGTGGTCAGAGCATTGTTCTTATAAGAACTCCAAAAATCTTCTTTCGCTTTTTCCAGTGGATGGTCATGATGTTTTACAGGGCCCGGGAGAGGGTGCGGGTGTGGTTGATATTGGAGACGGCTATGCGGTTGTTTTCAAGGTTGAAAGTCATAATCATCCTTCAGCTATTGAACCATATCAAGGTGCGGCTACTGGGGTCGGAGGTATATTAAGGGATATTTTTTCGATGGGTGCACGGCCCATTGCAGTGCTTAACTCCTTGCGCTTTGGGACTCTTTCAGGAAATGATGGAGCAAAACGCACACGTTATCTTTTCAATCATGTGGTAGCAGGTATAGCGGGATACGGGAATTGTATAGGTGTTCCGACTGTGGGAGGGGAGGTTTGTTTTGATGAATGTTACATAGGTAACCCCCTGGTCAACGCCATGGGTGTGGGGGTGCTGAAGCATGACCAGCTTCAGCATGGCAGGGCTGAAGGTGCTGGAAAATCAGTGATTTATGTTGGATCATCCACCGGAAGGGACGGTATACACGGTGCGACCTTTGCTTCTGAGGAACTGACTGAAGACTCTGACGAAAAACGTCCGGCAGTGCAGGTTGGGGATCCTTTCATGGGGAAATTACTGATTGAAGCTTGTCTGGAAGTTTATCAAAGCGGGGCCTTATACAGTGTTCAGGATATGGGTGCCGCAGGACTTACTTGTTCCAGTACTGAAATGTCTTACAAGGGAGGCGTGGGTATGGAATTGAATTTGGACTTGGTACCGCAGCGTGCGGAAAAAATGTCTGCTTACGAAATCATGCTTTCCGAATCCCAGGAAAGGATGCTGTTTGTGGCAAATCCCGGGGAAGAAGAAGAGATTTTTGCCATCTGTAAAAAATGGGAAGTACCTGCCGTGAAAGTGGGACATGTGATAGAAGAACCTGTTCTGCGTCTCAAACATAGGGGTAAATTTGCCGCAGAACTGCCTTTGAAGGCAGTTTGCGGGTCTGCACCAGTCTATCAGCGTGAATCAAGAATTCCGGATTCAGTGCTTAGCCGACAAAAGCAATCGGAAATTGACTATGACGTTCCGGAAGATCTGACGGGGTTTTTCAAAAAAATGATTCAAACTCCTGAATTAGCTTCAAAATCATGGGTTTACCAGCAATATGATTTCATGGTACGCACCAGTACTTCGGTACGTCCCGGCTCTGACGCCGCAGTAGTGAGAGTGGAAAATACGAAAAAAGCATTGGCCATGAGCATTGATGGGAATTCGCGTTATGTCTTTCTTGATCCAAAAACCGGAGGAAGAATCGCTGTTGCAGAGGCAGCAAGAAATGTGGTTTGTTCGGGAGCGAGGCCGCTGGCAATTACGGACGGATTGAATTTTGGTAATCCGGAAAAGCCGGAAATATTCTGGCAGCTTGAACAGGCAGTATCGGGAATGTCAGAAGCGTGCAGCAGTTTGAATTTACCTGTTGTTGGTGGTAACGTCAGCCTCTACAATGAAACCGAAGGAGAAGCCGTTTATCCAACTCCTGTTGTAGGTGCCGTAGGTTTGATTGAAGACAACAAACACACTACTTCACAGTTTTTTCGTAATTCCGGAGATTTGATATTGTTGCTTGGTGAAACCAAAAAAGAACTTGGTGGCAGTGCCTACCAACAAATGCAATCAGGAGAAATCAGCGGGATGCCGCCGGAACTGGATTTGGAAAATGAGCGACTGTTGCAGCAGGCAGTTCTGGAAAATATCCGCCAGGGAAATATTGTATCGGCACATGATCTTTCCCTAGGAGGGCTGGCCCTTGCTCTGTTAACATCATGTACAGAAGATTTGGGTATTTCAGTAGATTTGAAAAATGATTTACCCTCAGATGTGACATTGTTCAGTGAATCTCAATCCAGAATTTTGTTGAGCATTACCGAAGAGAAAGAATCAAAATTATTATCCTCAATGTCATATCATAATGTACCTTGTATGCGGATTGGCGAAGTGGTTAAAGGAAGTTTTGATATATCACATAATGGCGTTCAGGTCATTTGCTCAGAGTTGAATCAGCTTCTTGATTTATGGGAAAATGCTATCGCTAGGATAATGGAATTTTCCGTTTAATTTTTTGCATGTAAACATTTTTTTCAGATTTTTTGATGTGTGGAATTTTAGGAGTCTTTAATAATCCGCAGGCAGCAGAGCTCACATATTTTGGGCTGCATTCGCTTCAGCATCGAGGACAGGAGAGTGCTGGGATATGCGTTTCAGATGGAGAAAAATTTCATACGCATCGTGGTGCCGGGCTGGTTACAGAAGCATTTGGGCAGAATCAGCACCTACAGCTTAACGGACACATTGGAATTGGGCATGTGCGCTACACAACCGCAGGAGACAGTGGCTTGCTTAATGCCCAGCCGCTGGTGTTTCGTTACTCAGGGGGACAAGTAGCAGTGGCGCATAACGGTAACCTGGTAAATGCCAAAAGACTGAGAACCGATTTAGAAAAGCAGGGATCAATTTTTCAGACAAACAGTGATACTGAAGTTATTCCTCACCTTATAGCGCGTGCAGGACCACCCATCAGGAAAGCGGTTCAGGAAGCCTTCAGGAGAATAGAAGGCGCTTACGCGCTTATATTCATGACTGAAACACAGCTTGTTGCGGCGCAGGATCCGAGAGGGTTTCACCCTTTATCACTTGGGAAGCTTGATGACGGTTGGCTGGTAGCTTCAGAAACTTGTGCTCATGATGTGTGCGGAGCAGAGTTTGTCAGGGAAATTGAACCAGGTGAAATGCTGATGATTGACAGGGACGGATTACATTCTAGTTCATTTGTTGATCCGGATGACCGTTTCGTATGTTCTTTTGAATATATTTATTTTGCGCGTCCAGACAGTGAAATAGACAATATAAGTGTACATAAAGCCAGAAAAGAATTAGGCCGCCAAATATGCCGCGAAATGCCCACTGAAGCAGATGTGGTGATAGGCGTCCCCGACTCAGGCCTGGCTGCCGCAATTGGATACGCTGAGGAATCCGGTTATCCCTACGAACTAGGAATGATGAAAAACCGCTATGTGGGGCGTACGTTTATACAGCCTGACCAGGAACTGCGACGCAAAGGAGTAAGGATGAAATTGAGTGTAGTGCGTCAGGCTGTTGAAGGAAAACGGGTGATTTTGGTGGATGATTCAATTGTACGGGGCACTACCAGTGGGAGAATAGTTGAAATTCTGAAAAATGCTGGTGCAATGGAAGTGCACATGCGTGTAACTTCTCCTCCGATCAAGTTCCCCTGCCTGTATGGGATTGATACGGCAAGGCGTATGGAACTTATATCC
>PCAG01000059.1 GCA_002730475.1 Spirochaetales bacterium
GCCAAGTGAGAGCCGTTAAATCCAGCGTCGGTAAGTCGCTTCAAATTCTCAGGGTCTTCAAAGTACTTCAACTTTTCTTCCCAGCCGGCTCCAAGAACAATCTGCGCCAAGTGATAGCCGTTAAACTCAACGATATCCTTGTCATAATTTCCATAAAAGCTCCTTAATCGCTTAAGCTTGTCCAACCCCTCATACATTTTCAAAATTTTCACAATGTACTTTTCATCTCCCAAAATCAATTTGTACTCATCAATGTTTTCACGGAGTTCGGCAATGACACCTGAAATATCTAGTTTTGCGGTTAACTCAAATATATCCACTGGTAAAAATCCGATTCTCCTTAGCCATCTAACATCCTCTTCGCTCACCTCAGTCTGATTCACAACATTAGCAATCTGTTCACGTGTCGCACCGATCTTTTCTTGAAGTTCAGTATCTACACATTCAGCTTCTTCAAGGGCATCGGCTATCAAACGCAAGAAAAATTCCAGCTTTTCAACAAAAGCCTTGCGTACAATTTCAAAATCACCACGATAAACCTCTCTCAAAACATCTTCAATCAATTGCCTGGTTTCTTTTGGCAAGTGCTCAAAACCATCGTGCAAAACATCCACTTTTTTCTTTCGTCCTTCAGGAGCTTGCGTGTAAACATCAATCAGTTTTTGGACGCCAGTTATAGCTGTTTCCCTTAAGGTCATAAGATACAATTTACAAGGTTGTATAAAAGCATAAAATGGGCCCCTTGTAAAGAGCTTCCTCGTGTTTCATTTGCTTAATGGTACCCTAAGCTCTGGAAACTAAAGGGATAAGGAGTTTTGGCTCGCAAAATTCACCCCTTTAATTCCCCTCTTGTGCTCGCCAAAACAAATCCAATTTGCCTTTTATTATTGAAAAGCTGTTCTGCTATCGCAGAAAAAAGAAAAAGTATACATCGTACAACAAAGACTATGAGGTTCACTCACTCCGCTTTGCTTCGTTCGTTCACCCAAATTTTGGCATGGTAAGCACTTCGTGCTAATTTTACCATGCCAAAACTTCTCATAGTCTCTGCCGTTGTACGCCATGGCTAAAAACCAAGAATGGAAAATTTTGGCCATTTTTTATACCGTTCGAAGACTATGCCTAGAAACTCTATCTCGAAACTGGCTGACCAAATGTTGCCATAAATTAATCGGACCTCTGGTTTCGGCAAGTCCATCATCGATTAAGTGAGCCAGACCTCCAACGTGAACAAAAACATCATTTTCACCTAATCGCCTAACTGCTTCACGAACTTGCCTCACCTGGTGGCTCACTCTCGGCTCATTAATAGCACCAGGAATATATCCGTTTTCCAACCATTTTTTAGCATTTTCCTGAGACATATCTCCGTTCAAATGAGCCTCGAAGGCATCATATTCCCAAGGATCGAAAACGTTTATAGCTTCAGGATTATAACCTTCACGAGATTCAATTAAAGAGGTCAGCCAGTTTCGATACCAACGACAAGCTCCATCAACATCGCTCAAAAAATTTCGATCCATCGCAATTCTGGACTCGGCAGATTCAGTAGCTACAACAACTAAGCCTTCTTCGGAGCTATAATCACGCACAGCTCTGACTTCACCAAAGCTCCTCTCGTTACTAATCGTATTACCCTCATCGTAAAGGGATTGATCTAGTCCAAGCTCACAAAATACTCGTCGAATTGCCTCGTCCATTTCAGCTTGTAATCTAACTACCTCATCACTCTCTCTGAATCGCTCATATTCATCACCAGCCCACTCCACTCCAACCATACTTGGCTGAAATTTTTTGAGCGCACTCTTCGTGCAAGCATAGCCGCCTGGATCGTCGTGTAAAACTCCAACTAAATATATAGGCATAGCCAAGAAATTAACAGAAAGGAATAATACAACATATCGAACAATAACGCAACCTTTCAAAATGACCAAAATTTTCATTACCCTACGGGTAATTTGGTTTTTATCCACAGCGTACAACAAGGTATATAAGGTTCGTTCATTCCGCTACGCTTCATTCACTCTCCCAAATTGGACAGGTGTACGCTTTCAGCGTATTTTACACCTGTCCAACTTCTCATATACCTGGACGTTATATGACATATTTTGATGGCAATAAAAAACGAATGTTTTAAAAACTTTTAATTAATAAACTTATTATTATGGAGTCTACAAATATTATTGAACAATACCTCAAAGCATTGGAGGTCGGAAGTTACGAGGAGATGATGAAATTATTCACTTCTGACGCAATAATTCACTCTCCGCTTTATGGAGAGGTAAAAGCAAGTAAGTTTTACGAAGACCTATTTGCTGATACTTCCGAATCAAAAATTACTTTGCTAAATATTTTCAAGGGTGAAGATGATTTCACTGGAGCTGGTCACTTTAGATACGATTGGAAAATGGCTGATGGCACGCCCGTATCATTTGAATGCGTCGATGTCTTCAAATTTTCTGAAGATAATCTTATAAATAAACTAACCATAATCTATGATACAGCAGGGACTAGACCAGCTTTTGAAAAAATGAAATCATAACATTAATAATCACTATGAAAACCTTAGGAATAATTGGAGGTCTTGGACCAGAAACAACATCGGAATTTTACTTAGACATAGTCTTTTCTAGTTACAAGAAGACTAAGAAAGCTAGACCCGGAATAATCATCGCCAGCGTTCCTTTGCCCTACAAAATCGAGGAAGATTTAATAATGAGTAACAAGGGCGCTGAAAGATATATCCCTTTTTTGGTCAATGAGGCAAAAAGGCTAGAAAAAGCAGGGGCTGATTTTATTGTCATGCCTTGTAACTCTCTTCATGTTTTTATTGATGAAATCAGGAACGCTGTCGATATACCTGTTTTAAGTATTATTGAAGAAACAGTAAAATTCCTAAAGAAAAATAATTTTAATAAGGTTGGAATAGTCTCAACCTCTGCCACAATTCAGAATAAATTATACGAGAACGCTTTTGAAGAAGCTGGAATTGCTTATGAAACACCTGATGATTTTCAGCAGGCAAAAATGGATAAATTTATCCTGAATCTTGTTACGGGTCAACAAAAAAACAGTGACAGAGAGGAACTTATTAAAATTATTAACGACTTTGAAAAGAAAGATGTTGACTGTGTAGCACTTGCTTGCACCGACCTCCAATTATTGATCCCTAAACATCAGACCTTGAAAATATTTGACACAATGAAAATATTTGCAGACTCAACAGTTGAATACTTGTTGAAATAAAAGTTTTTAAAATTATTATAAAATTGCCATCAAAATACGCTAAAGCCACGCTGCGCTCTCACTACACTGCGTTTCGCTCGGGTCATATAACAAGGGATATACGAGAAATGGCTCGGCTCGCCATTTCTCCAAATTTTTCTCCCTTCGGTCGAAAAACTTCGTATATCCCTGACGTTATATGAAATAACCAAACATTGTTTTTTATGACGGAAGACTGGCAAACACATTTAGATAATGAATATGCTCTCTATTCAGATGTTTTTATACCCTTCAATTGATCAAAAACACCTCTTAATTTTGATACAAATTCCAATCCAATTCTTTCATGTTCTTCCAGAGGCCATTCCCAACAAGTAAAGTTTTTCTGAATAACACCAAGAATGATTTCGTTGACCTCTGATATTAATGTACCAACAGTCTCGGTTGGCATTTGTTCGAGCCGAGTCTTAATCGCTTCAGCAACCATCGGTATACTATTCAACCCTTTTTCTGCTTGGCACCAATCATAACCTCGCAATTCAGAAAGAGCGACTAGGGCATTCTCTATACTGTCATCCGATGGAAGAGCATCAGACTCTTGCCCCCCTGCGCTGTTGGTATCTGCACTATTCATGATTTTACTATTACATGTTATAATATACTTGTCAATAGCAAAAAGGGGTGTTTGCCAGTCTTCCTTTTAAATTAAGGTGAATGTTTGGTTACATCAGCTAACAAAGACTATGCGGTTCAGAAATTTCGCTCTTTGAAGAATAAAGGATGCGAAATTTCTTCTCCCAAATGCTTCGGCGTTGATGCCCTGTCGGGCAAAATTGTAACGCCTCGCACTTCGCATACACGCAGACGTTGTCGACTTAAGAATTCATCAAAGGTCATCAAAGAATGGCCTACATTGTCCACGTAAATATAGTTTTTCCTACTTTCGGTCATAATCCCCCCTGCAACACCTTTTTTTTCGGCAATACCAAATTGGAAATGGCGCAAATTTTGAATCCCCAGCCTATTTGCTTTCTCATACTTCTCAGCAACCTCGGGCATATCTTCCTTGTGAACATTTGCGGCATATCCCAGCGCTTCGGTGAAAACCGCTTCTGCAGATGTATACCATGTTTGCTTCGCATCAAATCCACCTTCAATTTTGTTTTCAGTTGAACCAGTATTCTGAAGACTCATAAGCCTGTCCGCCATAAAGCGGATTGCTTCCCTATATTTTTCCTGTTGATCTACTTCATACAAATGTGTGTATGCAATTGTATGCCAGGAGCCATATGAAGCTTGATACTTTGCTTTTATTTTTGAAAAGTAATATGTATAAGCTCTCCTTGCACATTCCAAATATCGCGGATCGTCATTAAAGCGATACATATAAATACATGCCAACGCGGCTTCGCCAGAAGCGAAGCGTTCTATCTGGTCTTTTTTGTGTGGATCGAGGTTGGCGTTATTTTCTAGCGGGTAGAGCATATAAAAAGAACCATCGTCCTTTTGCATATGCAATAAGAATTTACCAAGTCGTTTTGTTTTCTTTTTGTATTTATCGGCAAAAGGAGAATCTATGAACGTCATTATCGCAAATGCAGTTTCATTTAGTTGTGCTTCATTGGAATGCTTTTGAACAAAACTAAATTCCTTTTTTTTGTTTATAAGCCCGGAAACATACTTAAGATTTTTGCGGTGAGCTTTAATAATATTATCTTCATCAAAATGTGATGCCGCATTCGCAAGTCCATGCGAAGCAAGAATCTGCCTTACAGAATTATCTTGATCATCTGTTTTGTAGTTATTTGTATTTCGTCTATAAACAAAGCTTCCGTCCTCTCGCTGGTTATTTACCAACCAATATGCAGCATCGTGGTAAGAACGTTCTACCACCTCCTTGTTCACTAGTGGTCTTTTTATCGAATACGACAAATCATTCATTGAAGTAGGAGACAATAAATATATTGCGGCAGCTATAACTAAGCCTACGATCAGAGCGGTTTTATCTCCTGCTTTAGCAAATAGCCGTTTTAATATGCGCCTTAGCCAATTATACAATACCGGCAGGCCCCAAAGGATAAGCACAAAGTAATATGGAACGAGATATCGTTCCTCCCCAGGATTCATTAAATATACCATTGAAAGCAGCGACAAAATCAAAAACGATCCGAAGATCCAATATATCTCCCCTTTCTTAATCACCATTGGATAACAAAGAAATCCTATAAAAAGAACAGCGGTCATTATTTTCCAGAAGTTAATAGCCCGGTAATGCCAATTTTTATAAATTAAATTTGGATAAAATCTGCTATGAAATAAGTTAAATATGTTTTGATTATTTGTAAACAATTTTTCTGGGTTCTCCAGCATGCATTTGAATCCCATTTTGTAGTAATGCATCTGATTATGAAACGGCACATCCGTAATTATGTCTGTGGAACGATCCTTGTTCCAAAATGCTGGCGGCGAGAACCACCAGGTATCACCATTAGAAGCGCGATACCGAATTTTTCGTGGCTGACACCACGTCATAGCAACATTTACTCCTCCATTCTCCGCAATGACATACCTTTTGTACTTATGTATCTTACTATTTTCAATAGATATAAGAACTACAATCAAAATAAAGCCGCATAACAATATCGGCAGATATCGGAAAGCAATTAATTTTAGTTTTTCTCTAGATTTGAACAGCATCCATAGTGCAAATAATGGCAAGAATGGAGACAGAATGGGCCGTATAGCGGTACAAATTCCTAATAAAAGCCCTGTAATAACAGGATTAAATAGTGATTTTCCGTTATAGCGCCAGATTAAATAGATGCTACCCAAAAATAGGGGGGTAAACAGGTTTTCCGACAAAACCAACGCATTAAAATAAAGGCCCGGGTAATAAAGCGAGAAAATGATAGAAAGTATTATTGGTGTCTTTGATCTGCCGGGGAAAATTATTTTGGCTAAAGAATAAAAAATAACTACTCCCGCCGCCCCCAGAAAACAATTAATAATTGCGACGTAAAATAATCGATCATCAAACATTCCTAACCAATTAAGTGCTTTATAAAAATACGCTAACGGTATGTAAAAAGACGCCCAGCTGGCCGGATAAACATGCTCCACTCCTTTAACAAAATATAATGCAATTGAATCCACCGACTTCGGCAATACTGTGCCAAACCTTTCCTTATCAAAAACCCACAACACATATATCAAGCGCAAAGCCAAAGAGCCCAGAAAAAGGACAAAATGGATACGATATTTACGAAGCCAACGCATATTGTTGGTCAGTTTAGAGAGTTATTTTGTTATTAACAATTTCTAAAATCACTCAATCCTCCTGAAGCCTAAGAGGCATTACGAGGTGTAGGCATTGATCGTCTGATGGGATATGGAAGACTGCAGGATGCATACTGTCGGTCACATGCACTTCTACTTCGTCTCCCGTAACATGAGTCAGGAAATCAAGAAGGTAGGATGAGCTGAGAGCAATCTTATTCGCATTTCCATCCACAGAAACATCCAGATCTGCCTCATCTTTGCCCATCTGGGTTTGAGGAGTTGTGATATGAACTTTGTTCTTTGCAAATCCAAACGTTAGATTGTTGTTAATCTCCTTGGCAAAATAATGCATACGCTTAATGACTGTTGTGAGCTCTTTTGTAGAAATGATTACTTTGGTCTTGGTCTCTTTGGGAATGATTTGTTGATAATCCGGGAACTTGCCCTCGATTAACCTGGACAAGAGTTTGGTTGGCCCAACATTCAGCTCGATCTGCTGGCTACTCATTGCTATCTCAACTTTTTTTATGTCGGCCCCTTTCTTTTCTTCCTTTTCTTCGTCTCCTTTCTTTTCCTCCTTCCTTGATCCTACTATTCCCTTGAGTTCTTCCAAAACTTTTGCAGGAATAATGCATGCTAGGTCTGTCTTTCCTCCTTTCATTGGCACTTTGTATTCAGAGAGCCTGTAGCTGTCTGTTGCTACAAATATTAGACTATCTTTCTCTGCCCTTAGATATACACCCGAAAGGACAGGTCTAATGGTGGATTTAGCCGATGCAAATGTAACCATATTTAGTGCATCTATAAGCGGTCCCGATTCAATAGAAAATGATTCTTCTTTTTCTACAGGTGAAATGGTTGGATATTCTGATGCGGCTTCTCCTGCGATTATTGTTTTTGCATGAGCCGACGTGCATTTAAGCTGAGTGCCTTCACTTGTTTCCAAAAGAACTTCGTCATCTGTATTGTATTGTGCGAAGTTTAAAATTGCTTTGGCAGGCACTGTTATAGATCCTTCGTTCTCTATGTTTGCCTCGAAACTTGTAATAATGCTCAGCTCAAGATCGGTCGCACTTACTGTACATCTTTTTCCTTCAGCTTCTATTAATATATTTCCTAAGATTGGAAGTGCTTGCTGATTACTTATTGCACGACTTACAAGATGAAGAGAATTTAGTAACTCGGAGGTGGGTGAGGAAAACTTCATATCCCTATAGTAATAAAAAAGGTAGTAAGTATATATATAAATAGTAGTAATAATAAGGGGTTATCAAGTATTAGAGTTTTGGGGTGTTATATGTGGAAAAATTGTAAGATTGAAAGCATGACAGATTAAGAGATTAAAAGGCAGTAAAGGGGCATTTTAGCTTTTATATAAGGGAAAACCTTTTCTAAATAATTGAACAACTAGCTCAGACCAGAGTCCAATTTGCTGTGTAAGTACAAATATATTGTCTGATTTGAGTGTGGAAAACTTGTGGACTACGGTAAAAATAAAGATTAAGGCAGGGAAGGCTAGTAAATGGCTTGTATAAGCCCAAAATATATGGTTTCCACCAAGTTTCCACAGGGGTGTGGAAATAAGGTTATCCACAGAGGGTGGGGGTAACTTTCTAAGGGAAATACACAGAGTTTGATCTAATTACCAATAGTTTTATTGCGAAATCCTTCCCTTTTTTCTGCGCCAGGCACTCCAATCTTATTCTCTCTAACCTTCATTTCATCTTTCTTCATAGTCACAAAACTCTTATCCGGCACATCCTCGGATACAAGCACATGGCTACTTATAAAAGTACCTGATCCGATTTTTACCCCCGGATTAATACCAGTATGTATTCCAAGCCGACAATCTGTGCCGATAATCGTTCCAAGTTTATTTAGGCCCGTTTTAATCTTCTCTCCTTTAATAACGGAGGAAATCTCTGCTTCATCTAACCTTAGATTTCCTGTAGCACTTCCCGCGCCAAAGGAAACATTAGACCCAACTACACTATCTCCGACATAAGTTGTATGAGTCCAGACGTGGTCCGCAAACACACTAGCCTTAACTTCGCTTGAATAACCTACAACACAGTCAGATCCAATACTTGAGTCTCTGACCAGTGCATTATTCGCAACAATACTCCTTGGGCCTATGTAGCATGGGCCTCTGACGGTTGCGTGCGGGAATATCTTCACTCCTTCAGAAAGAATAACAGGCCCATCAATAACCGCGGTAGGATGAACTTGGGCTGATTCATGAATTTTTTGCTCCTTAGCTTCAGCTAATAGAATTGGAAGTAGATTTAGCATGTGCCACGGGTATTTAATTGCTTGCCACGGCAATTGCGATTGCCGTGGCGTGCCAACACTCTCATAAGGTACCGCTGAGTATATATATTTCTTAAATAGCTGATCGAGAGCAATTTCATATCCATCATCTTTAGCCGGAGCCTGTTTAAGAGCTTCCAGAAGAACAGATGAGTCTTTGTGAACATGAGCAACTATGTTTACAAGGTCGCTTGGCTCATTTCCTTCTCCCGGCTTTTCGATAATTCTGGTAATTCGCTCTCCGTCAATATTTAAATATCCTCCGGGGAAGTATCTATCAACTTTTTGTGCAAGAAGTGCACCCTGAACGTCAGGACTTTCGCATTTATCGATTAAGTTCTTGTAAGCGGAAGGATCAATCACATCATTAACACATACAATCATCACAGGTTCAGTTCCAATATCAGGCAGAGTATCTAATAAAGCCCCACGCATTCCAAGGCTCAGATCTTTCTGCTCAACGGTGGAAAATTCGGGATATTTCTCTTTAACCAGCTCCAGATTATGAGCACCTCCAATCAGCGTAATATCCGTCAGTCCGGCTGATTTAAGCCTTCCTGTGGTTGTTTTCAGCAAATCGGTTCCGCATATAGGAAACAACGTTTTTTCGCTTAGGGGCCAGAAACGCACCGATTTGCCGGCAATAAGTAAAAGGACCTTCATTGAGGAAATTCTAAAGCCAAAAGCCCAGTGAGGGAAACGAATGGCGGACATTTTCGGGCTGTATGTACAATGTACATACACTCATTTCAGACTGATATGGATAGTTCCATCATCTTTGGTCGACTTAATACTAATATTCATATCGTTGAGTCTTGCAATAACCTCGGGCGAAGGATGTCCGTAGCTATTGTCCTCCCCCACTGATATCAGAGCTTGCTTGGGGCTCACCTCCAAAAGAAATCCTGTTGAAGATGATGTGCGCGAACCGTGATGTGCGGCCTTAAGGATATTTGAACTGATGTCAGCTCCGCTTCTGAGTATTGAGAGCTCAGCTTCCTCTTCTATATCTCCAGTTAAAAGAATTGAGTGCTCTTTGTATAAAGCTCGCAGAACAACAGAAGAATTATTGGTGTCCAAATCGCAATAAGAGCACGGGTGAATCACATCGAGGATTATTCCATCACCAATATCAACATCTTCATTAGGATTAGGCAGGATTACTCGTATGTTTTGATTCGAAGCTTCTGCCAGGAACGACTTGTAACGAGAATTTTCAGATTCGGTCATAGCAATCAGTAAATTGCCAACATCATATCGTTTAAGTACATCGGGCAACGCAGTCATATGATCAACATGCGGGTGAGTTAGAGCTACTAAATCAATTGATCGATCAAAGAAAGACATGCGTTTCCCAAGCTGTTCGAGAGTCGCAAGATCAGGACCGCCATCAATAAGTATTTGTTTACCTGAAGGTGTCACAATCAGAATCGAATCACCTTGGCCTACGTCTAGGATGTATGTATGGAGGTTCCCGTCGGGTAATAATGTTAATTCACGCGCAGTCAGAACCAATGTGATTATAAGGATGCCGATGGTAATCCATTTTTTATTCATATTGTTAAATACAAATTAATTTTCAAATTACAATTTAAAATTTTCATTTAAGGTCCAAATAATAATTAAATAAAAATTATTTTACTGATTTCATACTTTGTGCAATCTTTTGAAATATTAATACAAGCCCATGACACTCCTGCCAAATAGGTATTATTTCACTCTTTTTATCTGGTACTGCTGCTGCAATCATTCTTAAATGGTGCTTTGTCTCGCCACACTCCTTTTTGACTATATGGATCTTATTTCGAAAATCTTTTATTGAGCTTCCTCCATTTGCTTCCATATAGTTAGCACCAATACTTGTTGATGAGCATACTATTTGGGAAATTAAATGTTTAGTAATGTCAGTTTTTGGCAATTTTTTACATAATTTAATAACTTCTTCGCCGAATTTTGCTGTTCTTTCTTCCAAATCATATTTTTTCTGTCCGGCCTGTGCCATTGATTCATTGTACATTAAAATTTGTATGAAAATTTTAAATTGAAAATTGAAAATTTCTTCGTTTCATCAAATTTCATTCTAAACACAAAAAAATTCCAATAAACACTATCTCAAAAAAAACTTTAGGCGCATTCAAGTTTCCCGCTTCAACTAGGGTTCTTTCCGGTTCCGCACCAAAGCGGAACACGCATAATACAATATTATTATTAAACTGACATCCTATACCAATTCACCGGACATTTTCCTTTTCCTGCTAGCCATCCATCCGGCGACACCACCGAATACAATAACTGCGGCTGCAAAGGCTCCAGGTCCTGTGTTATTAAGAGCGCTTGGTTGGTGTGCGAGAGGCTGAACTACTTGGACTGTTGCGGCTACCGGAGGAGGCGTAGGCTGCTGTGTACCTGGCTGTGCAATCGGTGCCATAGAAGGCATAGAAGAGATTCCAACTCCTCCAACATTAATTGACTGGAATTTACCCATAAATGCCTGACCGTCTTTCTTTACATATGAAAGCATCAAACCAAATGGCCCTGGCTCAACACTTGGGATTTCGATTCCACTAATGTTGGCCTGCAGATTCTGCGATTCACCGAATGTCATGCCGCCGTCACGAGATTGATTAACAACATAATGAGCCAAATCGATTTGGCTTCCCACAACATCCCAAGAAGCTTTTACAGTGAATACTCCATTGCCTACTGGCGTCTGTTCAAGTTTCAAATTTGATATTCCCTGGAAAGGTCCTTGAGCTACCACTTGTGCGGTGCTTGCGACTTGTGTTTGCCCTCTTCCTTGCAAGTGCCCATTGAAGAATGCACGTCTTGCGATTTGATCCAAAGGAATTCCCTGTGGACTGTAAGCAGGTTCGCTGACTCTCAATTCATAAACAGTTCCTGCAATTTGTTCCTGAGTATTTATAGTTGCCTGCTTATCCTGAATTGCTAACTGAAGAATAGGAAGAGGATTACCACTTGAATCTACTATAGAAAATGCTTCAGGAGCTCGAGTTGATTCAACCAATATCGAAGCAGAGAACAAAAGCTGCACCTGAGTTGGTGAAATGGCTTCCGCAGAAAGAAGGCTTACTGAAGTTGGGAGAGGCGGAGGCGGAGGTAGCAATGGTTGAGTTGGCACAGTAGGTTGGGCAGCCTGAACGGTTGAAGGTATGTTAACAACTTCGTTTACAGAAGGTTGATAACTGCCCGGGATACTAAGTGTTTCATCTTGAACCATCAGAACATCTTCGGCTTCTCCACCAAGGTCTTCTTCCAATGCTAGCAAATCTTCATCTCCACCCATTAAATCATCTTCCAGATCTCCATCAGGAAGATCATCATCAAAGTCATCATCTAGATCATCATCGTCAGCAAAATCCTCATCCGCGAACAGATCATCCTCCAGATCATCATCATCGTCAGCAAGGTCATCATCGTCATCATCCTCGGGCAAATCATCATCTCTGAAGGGCAGATCGTCTTCATCTAACAAATCATCCTCGGGGAAGTCTTCATCGTCGTCAGAAAAATCCTCATCCGCGAACAGATCATCCTCCAGATCATCGTCATCGTCAGCAAGGTCATCATCGTCAGCAAAATCATCATCCTCTTCGAAAGCGAAATCATCATCGTCAGCAAAATCATCATCATCTGCAGGAAGATCATCATCAAAGTCATCATCTTCCAAGA
>PCAG01000060.1 GCA_002730475.1 Spirochaetales bacterium
ACCAACTACAATTTGCTTGTCCGTTATCACTTCGGAGGATTGCGCTTTAGGCAGTTTGATATTTAAGCTTGAAGTAATCTCGCTAAAATTGAGAGACAACGCAAAAAATATCAAAAGATTAAATACAACATCTACAATCGGTGTTAGGTCTAAATTAAATTCACTATTCTTAATATTTTTAGTAAAATCCATAGAGTTAATCCTTGATTTTTGATAATAATTTCTTAGATTCAATTTGAAGCATTATTGCAATTTCATTAATTCTATTTATCAAAAATTTATATCCAATAAAAGAAGGTATAGCCACAAGTAAGCCAAATGCAGTTGTATATAGTGCTTCAGATATGCCCCCCGCCAAACTAGGAGGATCAACTACGGTTTGAGTCGATATGACTTTAAAAACTGTAATCATCCCAGATATTGTTCCTAACAAGCCGAGAAGAGTACTGACATTACTTAGAGACCCTAGCATTTCATTGGATTTCGAAAGAGCAAAAATTTGTTTTGATCCTTCATCCTCAATCATCTTCTCTAATTCACTTATTGGTCTCTCCCTATTAATCAATGCCACAATGGCTATTTGAGAGAAGATTGACGGGTCTCTTTCGCAGAAAGTAATAGCAGTATTAAAATTACCCTGAGAAATACGTTTCTCTAAGTTAGCTTCGAATCCAGAAGTAACAATATTTTCTTTTCTAGTCAAATATAATCTTTTAAGAAAAATTGATAGAGCAATGATTGAACATATTAAAATTGGATATACAAAAAAACCACCTTTGTCGAAAATGGAAACTATCAATGAATCGTTCATGCTAGACAATCACCTCGTTTTGTAAAATTTGCGATGTAGTTTCTTCTCGTCTTATTAAAAATGATTCACTGCCCGAAACAATAACCTCTGGGGCCTTAGGTCTAGTATTGTAATTTGATGACATTGCAGCACCATAAGCTCCAACTGAGCTTATAACTAAAATATCGCCCAATTCGGCATTGCCGATAGGCACACTTTTTCCCATTACATCGCCCGTTTCACAAATTGGCCCGACAATATCATAGATAGTTTCATTGCCCTCGGATTGAACAACTTTTTTAATCTCGTGATGCGATCCATACAGTGCTGGTCGTAATAAATCATTCATTCCCGCGTCAATTATTAAAAAATTTCTTTCGTCATTGCTTTTTTGATATACAACAGCCGAAAGGAGATAGCCCGAATTTCCGACAAGGGACCTTCCCGGCTCTATGATTAACTTGCAATTAATTTTTTTCATTCTTTTAATAATTCTTTTAGCAAACTCCTTTTTAGAAGGTGGTCTATCTTCGTCTTGGTACTTAATCCCCAAGCCACCTCCTATGTCAATAAAGTCTATAATTATATTCTCATCTTTGAGTTTGCGATATAAACTCTCCAACCTTTCTAAAGAATCCTCAAAGGGGTCGAGATTAAGAATTTGCGAACCTATATGTGCATCAATACCAACCAGATTGATATTGTTCATTTTATTTGCTTCTTTATAAATCCCAAAAGATTGTTCTATTGCAATACCAAACTTGCTTGATTTTAGGCCAGTGGAAATATAAGGGTGAGTCTTTGGGTCTATATTTGGATTAACCCTTATTGATACCCTAGCTATATCTTGAGTGCTTTCAGCAATCCGATTGATTACTTCAAGTTCATCAAAAGACTCAACATTAAAAAATAAGATGCCAAATTCAATGGCCTTTTGTATTTCATCAGGCGATTTAGCTACCCCAGAAAAAACTACTTTGTTTGGATCCGCTCCAATAGCAGTGATTCTTTCTAGCTCGCCTCCTGATACAATATCAAAACCTGAGCCTATATCCTTAAATATTTTCAGGATAGATAGATTAGAATTAGCTTTTACCGAATAACATATAGTGGTTTCAGGATAATCTTTAAAGGCATCTCTGTAATCGTTAAACTGTTCAATGAGGTATTGCTTGCTATACACATAACAAGGAGTACCGTACTCTCGAGCTAAAGTTTGGCAACTAACATCCTCTATAAAAAGCTCTTTGTTTCTACAATGTAGCATTTCAATTATTATATACCTTAGCTAACAAGTATTATAATAAAAGTTTATTGAGTAGTTACCGATGTCAAAGATTCATCAAATTAAGTTCATTAAGTCGAATAAAATTATCACTACAAAGGAAGGTGAATCCATAGTCGTATCTTCGGACAACCAGGGACTTGAGCTTCCTCGCAGTTGTATGCAGGGCATGTGTACCACTTGCATAGCAAAGATAATAGAAGGAAAAATCAGATATATTGAAGAGCCTGATTTGGACACCTTAACAAAAGAGGATATCGATAACAATATGGCTTTATTATGTATTGCCACTCCTTTAAGTAGCCTAATAATTGAAGAATCAGAAGATTAAGATAATGTTTATTGAATTTAAAATTGCCATTTGATACAATTAATCTATACGGAGGTGTAGTATGCCAGATCAACAGAATTCTCCAATGAGAAATTGGGCAAGAAGAGTAAGTATTGATGCAGGTCAGAGCGCACATAACCCTCAAAACTCTAGAGGTTATGCAGGACATTGTGCTGGAACACAAAATTGGGCAGCGAAAGTTGGCCTTGATTTTGGTCGTCCAGAACAGGGTCCAACAAAAAGAAGAAACGGACTTGCTGACTAAGAAGATTTCGTTAATTTACTTCTGTTAATTGGCGAAATGCTGTGCCGACTACTAGGATTGTTTCTAACTCTTGTAGTGGCGTGTCAATGGAGAAATAAAAGGACCGTTAGTAGGTATCGATTCTGAGATAGTTCTCGGGCTTGATTATTTTGTTTTCGGCCTTTTTTTTCTTTTTTTTTGAATTAATCTAAGACTAAATGCTTAAAAGGTTAACTGATGGAGTTTTATGCTCTTTAGACTTTCTTGTTTGTGTTGCTGTTGGGGCTTTCCTAGTTTACTCCTTCTACGCTTACGCATTTTATCCATTTGATTCGGTTAATATTCTATATTATTTTGCGAAAACAAATTATTTTTTCCCTCAGAATACATTCTTCTCGATAATTGTTTTTTATCTATTTACGGTGAGCCTTGGGTTCATATATATAATTACATGCAAAAGAACCAATCTTGGCAGGATACCTAACAGCATCATTGCGACTATCTCCATATTTATAATTTATTCTTTTATTTTAATTTTAGGATTAGGGATAGATAGATTTAAACAAATGGAAATATTCTTAATCCAGGACTTTCTTGGCGCACTGATTTTTTATCTCACCCTTGCTTTGTTATACAGGAGAATTTCTAGTGCCAAGAATTAAACTTTACACAACCAAATCGTGTCCTTTTTGTATAGCTGCTAAAAACCTATTAAAAATCAACAATCTCCGTTTCGAAGAAATTGATCTTACGTCACGTGCAGAACTAAGATTGGAGATCTCAACAAAATATAATTGGAGAACTGTCCCGTTAATCATTATTGACGATAAATTTATAGGTGGGTTTGATGAACTTAATAGATTAAACAACGAAGGAAGGCTGGTTTAATTCTTCTTTTTTATCTTTGCACAAGCTATCCTTGCTCCACCATCGGAACTTGTATGGACAATTATGGACGAGCCATCTTTATCAAGAATTGTAGAATCTGATTCGGGGTCTACAAATATACCCCTAAGAAAAATGATTTGATTGAACTTTTTTAATTTTCCAGTATATTTGCTAACTTCATTTTTTACATGAATAGGCCTAAAGTCTCCAGGGAAAGCTTCATCACTTCTCAGTCCATGGTGTCCACCCGCACTAGTAAAATCAGGGGTATCACATAAAGCCTTTTCGTGTATATGCATAGCATAAAAACCTGGAGTCAAAGTCTCAAGTTGAACTCTAAAATTGGAACCTGTTCCCTGCTCTATCACCTCTACCGTACCTATTTTAATATTTTTTGAATTAATAAATACTCCTGTGGCCTGATATACTTCATTGCGAAATTCGCATGATATAGACAAAAAAACTAAGGCAATTAATATAATTTTATTCACCAATATGAACCTCCCCCCTTTTTTTCGCTAACTCGACTTGCTTTTGTCTTTCAGTTGCTCGCTTTATCTGGTCTTCAGACAATTTATCAAAGCATGAAGGGCAATGTATTCCTTTTTTGAATTTGTCCGAAGAGGCATCATCCTTACTTACGGGCTCTCCACATCCATTGCATATTATATAAGTACCAACATCCAATTCATGCTCGATAGCAACTCGATTATCAAACACAAAGCATTCCCCTTCCCATTTTGATTTTTTCTCTGGAATATTTTCTAAATATTTTATGATACCGCCTTTCAAGTGAAGCACTTCCTTAAATCCAACTTGCAACATGTAGGAGCTAGCTTTTTCGCATCTAACTCCTCCTGTACAAAACATAGCAATTTTTTTATCTTTTTTATCTTCCATTCTTTGAACAAAGTCCGGAAAATCTTTAAATGTATTAATATTTGGCACTAATGCACCATTAAAGGTTCCTATAGATGTTTCATAATGATTCCTAGTATCTATAAGGATTACATCTTTGTCTTCCATTGCTTTGTTCCAATCTTCAGGCTCAACATATTTTCCTACCATCTTATTTGGATTAGATTTGTCGGCATTTCCTAAACTTATAATTTCGTCCTTTAGCTTAATCCTTAAACGATTAAAAGGTTTAATTTCGGAGAATGAAATTCTCACATCTTCTGATTTAATACCAAGATCAAAGAGTTCACTTAGTACTTTATCTATCGATTCACTTGATCCAGCCAACATACCATTTAAGCCCTCGTTAGCTATTATCAAAGTTCCAAGAATCTTTAGGCGTTTACAAAGAGTAGAAAATTTCTCTTTAATCAAATCCTTAGATTCTATATTTATAAACCTATAAAAACTTATATTTTTATATTCTTTCATGGACCTACTATAGAATATTAAAGAATAATGCCAGCCGCAACCGTATTATTCGATTCAGAGTTTATCAAAATAAACGACCCTGTACGTTTGTTTTTCTTGTAAGAATCAAAAGCAATCTGATTTTGAAGCATTATTTCTACTTGGGCCACATCGTTCATCTCCAAAGTAGACTCCGCTGAGACGTGGTTTAGAGTCTCCATATCGACTTTGTAAAGTATTTCCTTAATTACGGCTTTAGATGTCTTGCTGCATTGCTTTAGTAAGTATTTTTTCTTTGGATTAAGATTCTTCTCATCCATCCAACAAATCTTAGCAGATATAGTGTTTGAAACTTCAGGTTGATTTTCTATTGAAGTAAATATGTCTCCTCTTGATATATCAATCTCATCTTCAAGAATTACAGTAGCAGAGTCTTGAAAATTAATTTTTTCAACACTTTTAGATGATAAAAGCAGCCCTTTTATCTTAGCCACTTTATTGCTTGGTAAGATTTTAATAGAATCTCCAACGGATATTGGCCCCGATAACGATGTTCCCATATAACCGCGAAAATCTTTAGTGTCTTGATTGTCCACTCTGTTAACTAGTTGAACCGGAAATCGTATAGAGTTCCCACGCTCTAACAAACTTGGATTTACTGATTCAAGAATTTCAATCAATGTTGGGCCACTATACCACTTCATATTTTCCCCTCTTTCTACAACCATATCTCCTTTAAGCGCAGAAATAGGGACAAAGTCGATTTCCTTGATACTTAAATTCTTTGTTATGCTCAAGAAATCTTTGGATATATAATTAAAAGTTTTTTTGTCGTAGTCTACCAAGTCCATTTTGTTAATCGCTACAACTATATTCTGTATTCCCAAAAGCCAACTAATATAAAGATGTCTTTTAGATTGCTGAAGTACACCTTTTCTTGAATCAATTAAAATTATTGCCAAATCAGAATTACTTGCCCCAGTAAACATATTTCGAGTGTACTGAACGTGACCAGGAGTGTCAGCAATAATGAACTTTCTTTTTGGAGTCGAAAAATACCTATATGCAACATCTATAGTTATCCCCTGTTCTCTTTCCGCTCTCAATCCATCCGTCAGTAAAGCAAAATCAATTCCTTTATTTTCATCAGAATAGGATGTTCCTTCCAAAGCTTCAAGCTGATCAACGAATACTCCTTTTGAATCGAACAACAATCTACCAATCAAGGTAGACTTGCCATCGTCAACGCTACCGGCAGTCGCGAATCTCAAAATATCTATTGCATCCGACATCAGAAGTAACCTTCTTTCTTCTTGTCTTCCATGGTATTTGTGCCATGATCAATAATTCTGTTTTCTCTTTCGCTTCTAGTAGCAGATGCAGCTTCTTTGACTATCATATCTATATTACTAGCATCAGATTCAATCGCCCCAGTACAAGGAGAACACCCTAAAGTTCTGAATCGACTGAGAACTTCTTTGACGTCACCTTCGGAATCAAGATTTTCTGCGAGTATCAAGTTGCCTCCTTTCTGAACAACTTTTCTTTTCTTTGAAAAATAAAGCGGGACTATCTTAATTCCTTCTTCCTTTATATAGTTCCATATATCAACTTCCGTCCAACTAGATAGTGGAAAAATTCTAACGGACTCACCTTCGTCTATTGAAGCATTAAATATATTCCACAGTTCTGGTCTCTGTGATTTTGGATTCCATTGACCAAAAGAATCACGAAAAGAGAAGATTCTTTCTTTTGCACGTGACCTTTCTTCGTCTCTTCTTGCGCCTCCTATGGCAGCATCAAAACTATGTTTATCAAGGGCATCAAGCAAAGCTTTAGTCTTTAGAGCTCCACAACATTTCGCAACGCCGAGCTTGCTCGGGTGTGCCCCATCTGATATTGCTTCTTCGTTTCGATGCACTATTAACTTTGCACCTATTTCCTTCGTAAATGTGTCTCGAAATTCATACATCTCTCTAAATTTGTATCCAGTATCCACATGCAACAAAGGGAATGGAATCTTTCCAGGATAAAAAGCCTTCTGTGCAAGATGCAACATAACACTTGAGTCTTTCCCTACCGAATAAAGCATCACAGGATTGTTAAATTCGGCTACTACTTCTCTTAAAATAAAAATTGATTCATTTTCGAGTTCTCTTAGAAATTTTGATTTAGTCATTTTATTGAGCCACTTCTTTCAACCTCTTAAATAGTACCCCTGAGTTCATCACTCGATTCTTTAATATACTCATTTTTTACCTTTTTTATTTCTTTCATATCAAAATCTGAGGATTTTAAAGCTAAATTCCTCAAAAAATACCAAAATCCTTCAATAAATTAATTATTTAAGTAATAAGAAAACACCAAAATGAACCCTATTGCAAGTTCTCTGGCTAGTTCGATTTAATCATTAATGTTTATTAAAGCTCTCAAAAAATGTATATTGTGTACTACTTGGAATAAAGATTTTACAAACCTCTATGGAAACTGCACTTTTATCTATATTGTCATTAATTCTGGCTTTTAATGTTGGCGCAAATAATGCCGGCGCTTCAATGGCAACAGCTTACGGATCGAATATTTTATCCAAACTTGGAGCAGTTCTTTTTATCTTCATTTTTGTCTTTCTCGGAGCAACTTTCTGGGGAGAAAACGTTGTGGAAACAGTAGCTAAGGATATAACATCCGTGGATTTATCTCAACAGTCTGTAGCGTTCACTTTTCTTATACTCATTCTACCAATTATAGCAATTTTAATCGCCAATCTTCTAAGGATACCGATTGCCACTACCCACATTGTGGTTTGCACGATAATAGGTATTGGATTATCGCTTAATCACTTAAATTCAAACAAAGTAATCGAAATAACCATATGGTGGGTAGCAACTCCGATTACTCTGTGGTTACTCAATTATTTAATTGGTAAATACTGTTATTTAAAAATTATAAATTTTTTAGCTTCGCACTCCGAAGAAGAAAAAATTAATCGTGTACTCAAATACCTTCTTGTATCTTCAGGTTGTTTTCTCGCTTTTTTTGCTGGAGCTAATAACGCAGCAAATGCGGCTGCACCAATTGTCGCAAGAGATTTAGTATCTGCCACCGACGGTGCTTTGCTTGCAGGATTTTTTATGGCATTGGGCGCACTATTCTTCGGAGGAAGAATACTTGAAAGAATAGCTAAAGAATTAACGGACATCTGTCTCATTAGAGCAATTTCTGTTCATCTTACTGGTGGGCTCTTGCTTTGTGCTGCAACCTTCTATGGAATACCTATATCCTTCGCTGAAATAATTACTGCTGGAATTATAGGATTCTCTTGTGCAAGTACAGGCTTTTCGAGAACTTTAAAAAATACTAGCATTTCCAGTATTTTAAAATTCTGGATTTTAGCTCCTGTAAGTTGTGTAGTAATATCTTATATGGTATCCCAATCATTATTAGGGTAGCTGTGATAGAATTTAAAGAAGAGTACAATGAGGAAAGATTTAATTACCCTAAATGATAGGCTTCGAGAAAAATCTCCTACTGAAATAATACAATGGGGATTAGGAACAAGTAAGAATCCAATACTTACTACTAACTTTAGACCATACGAAGTAGCAATACTACATCTATGCACTCAAGCTAAAGAAGATATTAAAGTTGTATGGTGTGACACTGGGTATAACACAAAGGCAACATATATCTATGCTGAAAAAATTATTTCGGAATTAAAACTAAATATTAAGGTATATGCTCCTAAACAAAAATTTAAGGGCGAAATTCCGGGAATTGATGATTCATCGCATGAACTATTCACAGAGCAAGTTAAATTAGAACCATTTAGAAGGGCCATGTCTGAAATAAAACCTGATATTTGGATTGCCAATCTAAGAAAAGGGCAAACTAGCTTTAGAGATACTATAGACATAGTTAGTGAAACAGATGACGGACTATTGAAATTAAGTCCTTTTTACAATTGGTCTGATAAAGATTTAGATGACTATATGAATAAAAATAATTTGGTGAATGAGTACAATTATTTCGATCCAACTAAAGTAGATGAAAAACGCGAGTGTGGATTGCATGGGGATTAGAATAAAAAGGGCGAAAAAAAAGATTGAGTTTTAGTGCTAATCTCTTAGCTTTCTTCGTGAGACAAACAGTATTGTCTCGAACTCAACCTACACATAGATTCTAAACAGTATTATAAAAAAGTCAAGTCGATGTTAAATTTCTCTTGCCTCAGAAATGCTATTAGGTAAGAACATACTACCTATGGGAAGCAACAAGGCATCTCCTAGAACCGTAACGACTCTAAATACAAGTATTCCGATTGTGGGGTCGTCTGGTCCATAAATTGGAGCAAGCAACAAGATAACAATAAATTCTCTAATACCAATACCACCTGGTGCACCAGGAATGATAAACATTCCCAACCATGTAATGGTAAAAAGACAAAGTATATACAAGAAGCTTATATCCATACCAAGCAAGTTGGCGAATACGATATACTCAACAAATCCCATTCCAAAAAAGAATCCGAGCAAGAGAAGGGTAAGTTTTAAGATTTTAATTAGATTAGGTAAACTAAATGCAGATTCGAAATTCTTTAAAGCTTTAAACAAATAGAAAATAATTGCGACAGCGCCAAATATTAATATCCCCACAGAAAAACCTTTCAGTTTACCTGAAGAGAATTCTTCAATCTTTGAGATTAGTTCATTAGGCAAACTAAAAGACCCAGTTGCAATACATATAACCACAATTATCAATCCAATCAAAACCATAAAAACAATTTCTAAAAAATAGCTTTGTATGATATTTGCTTTTGATGGGCCAAGCTTTGTAGCAAAATAAATTCTCGCTACAACATGCATTAAATTGGACGGTATATATTTGTAAATTTGAGTTTTTGTATAAATCCCAATGACTTTCCATTTCGGAAGGGCTGAGCCATGCAGTAATTCAAGGACATATCTCCAGCCGTTTGCCAAAAAAGTCATCAGGAAAGTGTAGATAGCGATAAATACCAATATGAAAGGAATCCAATAAAAATTTACTTTTGATTTTGCAGTTTCGAGGTCAATATCGATAACATATTGACAGACAAAATACAGGGCTAATCCACTAACAATCCAGCCTAGGATCTCTGTAATCCGTTGTTTTGAAGTTAATTTGGCTTTCTGAGTTTCTTTTTTATTCAATTCCGTACCGCTATGTCAACAACCTACCAGCTCAATATCAATAAAGAAAAGTTGACTTGTTCCCCACATGTTACTACAATTTTAATTAATTACAAGCACGCCATGGTCGTGATTTTTCATGCTTATTAACTTATTAGCTTCCTGTTTTTTTTCGAATAAAGTCTATATGGCCGCATCCTTAAATAAAAATTATATTCCGGCCGGTAGAGCATTATTCATAGTGATTCTAGCAACTCTTTTAGATGATGTAGCATATTATTGTTTTGATTCTAGCAAGTTTCCATTAAGTAACTTTAGTTCTATTTTTTATTTTGGAGAAATCATAATAGCGTGTCTTTTTCTCTCCATAATAGGTAGGTCGCTTGGTGGGTCAGTAAGACAATGCACATTTGGGGCCGTATTTAAGGGGCTTAGCTACACCCTCTCGCCTGTCATTTTTGGCTCTTTTTGGATGATTGGACTATCAACTCTGACCGATTGGAATGTCACATATTATAAATGGTTCGACATTGGTGCTCTTGTAATACTAATGTGTTGGTTGTGGGTCTGCCAATATATTTTCATAATGACTTATTTTTCTAAACTAAAGAAATCACGAAAATCAATCCTCTTTATAGGTATGATTGTTATCTATCTAGGAATGGACAAGTTCAAAGAAGCTGCCTATCTCTTTCTATCAGGGTCCCAATAATCAACATTTCTATAGGTATCAACAACATAATTAAGATTTGCTCTAAAAGTACTTGCATCAGAATATATCTTCTCCGCTAAAAACGGAGTCAAAAACAAATCTGATGTCTCTTGTTCGTTTTTTAAAATTGCATTATGCATCTGCGATATAACTTGTGCTGCTATCAGTATCGAATCAGAAAAATTTAAATTAATATTTTCTACGTTGTATTTCCTTGTCAAAGCAGATTGACAATCTTTCTTTGTAAGTCTGATTTTGTTAATTGTTGATATTATTTCTTCAAAATTTTCTAATAACACAAAACATCTTCGTGGAGGGTGGACTTCGAATGTTATCAATGGCTCTGATTTGTTTCGATAGCAATGAACAAAACCTGAATTATAGTGAAAATCAGTATTCGTATTTTTAGGGTTCGATAGAGCAATGCCAATATTATTCAACAATACAGAAAGTATCGATTTTTTGGACTTATCGCCTGAATTAACCATATAGTCTCGCCACCAATTAATAGTTTCAACAACGAATGGATCCATTAACGAGTTGGAATCGAACTCCAAGGACCAAAACAAATATTTAGGTCTTTTTGTAGATAGATATTTATTAATTAATAAATATCGTGAAAAACAGCCATTAAGATTAAGGGTTTCGGGGAAAAACGTGGTATCTTCTTGGTGTTCATATGTGTTTTGAAGCGATTCAAAGTCTTTGTATTCTAAAATCTTGTTCCTCTGTTATCTATTTGAAATCAAATAGGTGCAAACATTGCCCAATTGTGTTCCATTAGACAAAAATTGATTAAAAAAAGTAAATTTATTCTTCTTTGACGTCCATGAGATTGTTTCACTTACAGATCTATCCTCTCGTGACATATAATGTTTTCCAAGATTACTAATTGAAATGGCCCTTAATTTCTTACAATCATCAACATTGGATGCTATGTAGCCAATACCAATAACCTTATTGTCACGACTAACCGCATATAGGGATGAAACATTTGAAAGATTTTGCAGCAAAGATGTATTTGAACCTAGCTGAAAATCATTGGAACCAAGTACGGTTGAAACAATAGAATATTCATCTGATTGTGATGAATAGAGATTAGTATTGGTGTCAACAAGAAATTCAGCACCCAAGGCAATCCCATCTATTTCATCTTGTTCAAAATTAACATGCTCATGAGATGAATTTATAGACAAGAACACGATAGAAACGAAAAGCAAGAGAAGGAAATAGGATGTTGGGACAAGAATCCATTTGTTATCTCTTAAAAAAGAATCTATATTCATATTCATTTAATTTATCTTCTCACTCTTTAGTAGCGGTAACTTTAATCATCTCGTCAGGATCACTAACCATGCCCATCCCACCCGTTCCTTTTTTTAAATTATCTATCAATTCGATACCTTCTATAACTTCACCCCAAATAGTATACTGACCATCTAGCCCCGGACAATCTGTATAGCAAATGAAAAATTGCGAATTTGCACTATCTGGGTCACTAGAACGTGCCATCGAAGCTGTACCACGCACGTGCTTCTCTGAACTAAACTCTTGCTCTAAATTTGGTTTGTCAGATGAACCAGTACCGGTGCCGGTCGGATCACCGGTTTGAGCCATAAAGTTCGGGATAACCCTGTGAAAAACAACTCCATCGTAGAAGCCTTCATTAGCAAGGTCTACAATCCTCTGAGAATGGTTAGGAGCAAGGTCTGGCTTAAGTTTGATTTTCACATTACCTTGTTTGAGCTCTATATTGATATGGGTAAAATCCATTTTAATTCTCCCTTGCTTTAGATGCAACTTGATATTAAGTATAAGTATATATTTTTTCTAATTTATTTGGAGGTTTTTCTTCTTTTAATTCAGCAATGACGTTGTATAATTAATGACTGGAAGTTTCGCCCCAACACTTGAAACAATACCATAAATGGAGGGATTTTATGCCTTTAATTAACGAGGATCATGAGGAATTTAGAAAGGCGGTTAGAAGGTTTACCGAAGAAGAAATAGAGCCTATCGCATCAGAATTGGATGCAAAAAATGCTGAAATACCAACTGAAATTATTCAAAAAATGGCCGAACAAGGTTACTTTGGCATAGTTTTTCCTGAAGAATATGATGGACTAGGGTTAGACAGTATAACGATGACAATAGTCGCCGAAGAATTAAGCAGAGGGTGGCTTAGCGTAGGAAGCGTTATGACTCGTGGAGTAATAATGGGTACATTGCTAATGGCTCATGGGACTGAAGAACAGAAGAAGAGATACTTACCTGGTCTTGCAACTGGTCAAATACTACCTGCTGCGGCTTTTACAGAACCTGATTCTGGCTCAGACTCGGCTAGCATGAGACTCAAGGCTACAAAAACTGATGATGGATATTTACTTAATGGTGCAAAAGCGTGGTGTACTTTTGCAAATCGTTCAAACTGTTTAATGGTTCTTGCAAGAACGGATCCCGACGCAAGTAAAAGACATAAAGGATTAAGTATATTTTTTGTTGACAAAGAACCGGGAGAAAAAATTGATCATCCTAATATAAAAGGAGAACCAATACCGACAGTTGGCTATCATGGAATGAGATCATACAATCTTGCCTTTGAAGATGTTTTTGTGCCAGAAGAAAATCTTTTAAGTGGCGAAGAAAATAAAGGTTTTTATCAATTAATGGTTAGTTATGAATCTGCTAGACTTCAGACCGCTGCAAGGGCTGTGGGAGTTTCTCAGGCTGCATTCGATTTTGCCTTACAATATTCAAAAGAAAGAGAACAGTTTGGAAAACCAATTTGTGAACACCAAGCAATTAGGATGAAGCTTTCTGAAATGGCTGTTGAACTTGAGGCTTCTAGGCAGCTTGTTTACTATGCTGCATCGATGAAAGATTCTGGGAAAAGATGTGACTTGGAAGCTGGAATGGCGAAAGTAAAAGCAGCTAAAGCTGTAGAGTTTATAACAAGAGAAGCTATGCAAATCCTTGGAGGGTATGGATACTCTAAAGAGTTTCCAGTAGAGAGATACTGGAGAGATGGAAGAGTAATAAGTATTTTTGAGGGTACCAGCGAAATTCAACATGAAGTAATTGCAAAATCAATTTTAAATAAATAGATTTCTTTGGGAGGAAATTAAATTGTTTATATTAGACGAAGGAACACGAATAGTAGTACCAAGAACCGAGTTAACATATCCGGGACATAATATGAAGCTGCATACAAATGCAGCAAATCCAGAAAAAACTCCTGTTGACCACGTAATGGCCGACTTGGAAGATGCATGTCCTTATGAATTTAAAGGTGATAAGAGTAGGGCTACAATGGTTGAAGCGTTAAATACTTTAGATTTTGGGAAAAAAGTTATTACAGTAAGACCAAATAATTTGAGATCAGAATTCTTTAGGGGCGACATGGAGGCAGTTTTAAGTGGCGCAGTTGATAAGTTTCATGGAATTATAATTCCTAAATGTAACGGTCCGGAAGACGTAAAATTAGTTTCAGATACACTTGATGAGTTAGAAGCTAAAAACGGTTGGAAAACCAAACTGGCAATTGAAGCTTTAATAGAAAGACCCAGAGCTCTTGAATATGCTTTTGACATGGCTAAAGCATCTCAAAGAATGGTCGGATTAATATTTGGTATTGCTGATTATACAGCTGAACTAGGTGTAGACCCTAGAGCCTGTTTGGATGGTCAAAATGAAGTCTTCTACTATGAAAAGAAAGCAGTTATTACGGCCGCTAAAGCTGCAGGTCTTCATGCAATTGACAATGTCTATCTCGGCCTTTGGAGAAAAGATGATGCACCTGAACAGATTAAAAAAATCGAAGAAGGTTTGAGAAAAAAAGTTGAAGGCTCCGCTCTAATAGGTATGGACGGAACTTGGGTAATCCATCCTCAACAAGCTATTATTTCAAACAATGCTTTCACTCCAAATGAACAGCAAATTAAAGAAGCAAAGCAGCAATTAGAGTTCTATCACGAAATGGGTGGTGGCTCAATGTTTAATCCTGAAACTGGAGAAATGATTGATGAAGCTACAGCGAAGATAGCACTAATGAGAGTATCAAAAGCACATCTTGCTGGATTGGTTGACAAAGAATACTTAGATTCAATGGCAGAAAGAAGCAAGTCGATTACTGGGTATGACATACTAAGCTCATCTGATTAGAGTATAATCTTACAATGAGTTCAGCTAAGGATAAGCCATGGATAATGAGAACCTATGCGGGTCATAGCACCGCAGAAGAATCTAATGCTTTATTTAAGACAAATTTATCCAAAGGACAAACAGGCCTTAGTGTAGCTTTCGATCTTCCAACACAAACTGGATATGATTCAGACCATATTCTAGCCAGGGGAGAAGTTGGAAAAGTGGGCGTCCCCATATCTAACATAGAAGATATGGAAACACTCTTCAGGGATATCCCGCTAAACAAAATGAATACCTCAATGACAATAAATGCAACAGCAGCCTGGTTGCTTGCATTGTATTGCGCAGCAGCACAGGAAAACGACATTGAACTGAAAGAATTACAGGGCACAACTCAGAATGACATACTTAAAGAATATCTTTCAAGAGGAACATACATCTTTCCCCCCCAAGAATCCATAAAATTAATATCGGATATGATAGTGTATTGCTATAAGAATATCCCCAAGTGGAACCCTACCAATATATGTAGTTATCATTTACAAGAAGCAGGAGCAACCCCGGTGCAAGAAATAGCTTTTTCTTTATCGAATGCTATCTGTATTCTCGATGCGGTAAGAGATTCTAAGCAAATACCCGAAAAGGATTTTCCGAAAATTGTTGGACGAATATCCTTTTTTGTAAATGCCGGAATAAGATTCGTTGAAGAGCTTTCGAAAATGAGAGCATTTACGGAATTATGGGACGAAATATGTTTAAAAAGATACAATGTAGATGATCCAAAACTTAGAAGATTTAGATACGGCGTTCAAGTAAATTCGCTTGGTTTAACAGCACAACAACCAGAGAACAATGTTGCAAGAATAATAATAGAAATGCTTGCTGTAACTCTAAGCAAAAATGCTAGAGCGAGGGCCATTCAACTTCCAGGATGGAATGAGGCATTAGGTCTTCCGAAACCTTGGGACCAACAATGGTCGTTAAGATTTCAACAAATACTGGCCTATGAAACAGATCTTCTAGAATATCCGGATATATTTAATGGATCACCAATTATAGAAAAAAAGGTCAAAGAGTTAAAAAAAGAAGCCTATAAAGAGATAGGAAAAATCGAGAAAATGGGAGGCGCATCTGTTGCATTGGAAAACGGATACATGAAGGAGTCTTTAGTTGCGTCACTATCTCAAAGATCGTACGAGATAGAAAATGGTACAAGACGCATTGTTGGAGTCAATTGCTATGAAGAAACCGAAGAATCACCGCTATCCGTAGATGCATCCATTCAAAAAGTTGATGAAAATGTGGCAAGGGCAAAAATAGATTCGCTTGTACGATATAAACACGATAGAAATCAGAAGACAGTAAAGAGCAAGCTAGAAAAATTAAAAGAAACTGCAACAAACTCCGAGAATATAATACCTATATCGATAGAATGCGCCTTAGCTGGAATTACAACAGGTGAATGGGCGAATACACTAAGAGACGTATTTGGAGAATATAGACCTCCAACTGGCACTTCAGTGTCTGTTGATATAGAAGACGGTGATATTGAGAAAGTTAGAAAAGAAATACGCGTTCTAAATAAAAAACTCGGTAAGCCCATAAAGATATTAGTAGGGAAGCCTGGTTTAGATGGTCATTCGAATGGCGCGGAACAAATTGCAGTCCGAGCACGTGATGTGGGAATGGAAGTAATTTATCATGGAATACGACTTACTCCCGAGGAAATTGTGGGAACAATAGAACAGGAAAATGTAAATTTGGTCGCCCTCAGCATATTATCGGGATCTCATTTATCCATTGTGCCAAGAATAGTGCAGATGATGAAAGAAAGGGATTTGGACTCAACTCCATTAATTGTAGGAGGTATCATTCCCGATGAAGATCATCAAGCACTTAAAAATTTCGGTGTAAAAGCTATTTACACCCCTAAAGATTATTCGTTAAATAGTATAATGTTAGATTTTACAAAAATAGTTAAAGAAACTGTTTAGAGATTTATCTTTCCCGTTTTTTTCCATATCTAATTTCTTCTTCGTAAGTTTGATATTCTTCAATATACTTGTCCTTGAACTCTTGAAAGCTCCTTGATTCCTCAACAGCTGAATTAACTTCTGATATCAGGACGCTACCATCCTCTTTATCGATAGATAAAAATACTTCTAAATCATTATTAATCCATTTGTAGGTCTGAAAAGAATAAATTGAACTTTCTGAGGAAGGAGTTTCGTAGAAATCTATGAGAATTTGATAAACTGCATTAACAATTTCTTCTAGATTCTCCTCGTTGGATGCATTTATCAAAACTCTTGAAGATAGGAGAATGCCATCAAAGAAATCCACAGTGGAAGAGATATCTCTGTAAGTAAACAGATTTTCAGTATCAAATAGAGCACCTTCGAATATATAGGTTTGAATTTTAGATTTCTTCTCCATCCTTCCTTTCTTGTAGTCAAATCCCTTATCGCGTATAAGTTGCCTTACCTCTTTTGTTGATAAAGCGAAATTGAAACCTGTTATTAGCTCCTTATCTACTTGGGATGAGTCTATCTGTTGACCCGATGTCTTGTCAGGCATTAGCCAATCGGGCCTTTTGTTCCATTTCTCAGACATCCAGGAGCAACTAAGTGTAAAAGAAGTAAGAAATAGAAATAATAAAATACGTTTTAGTTTTATTGTCATTACAAACAATCACCATCTATCTCGTGGTGAGCCTGGCCTATATACATTTTCGACATCTTGATCTGGCACATTATGCAATGTGTCAGCATCGTTGTTCACTGAATTTCCTGCTGTCTCTGAATCTTTATGGGCTGGATTCTCCTTTTTAGTCTTTTTGTGCTTTATATTAACCGTTCGTTTATGATGGTCAATTTTATCCTCTTTCTTGTTATAATTCCACTTTTCTCGAGGTGATTGTGTTGAAGCAAAAACCGGAGCATCATTGCTACTTAAAGCACAATATCCGTTAGTAAAGCAAAAAACGAAAAAAAACCACCCGAAAATGCCTGTAAATACAGTACATAGTATTTTTTTATTCATAATATAATGATACATTCTAAAAAATAAATTAAAATTTCAATAGATGAAAGTCTTGTTAAATAAATTAAGAAAGAGAATATTTTTATTTTTATCTGTTCTAATACATCTGATTATTTTCATCTTAGCAGTCCTACTTAATGATATAAGTTTTTTTTATAAGAAACCGTTGAAATATATCGAAATAACAGAAATAGAATCTCAATATAACGAAGAAGATAGTAATGCGAAGAGACTAGCGAAAAAGACAAATAAGGCAAAAAAAGAAACAGTACAAGACAATAATTTTAGAAATTACAACAAGCCCTCACCTAGACAAGACGAAAAAAAGTTCTCCAAGAAGAGTACCGAGAAGAAGTTGAAGAAAAATAAAGAAGTCGACGCACTCAGAGAATCGAATCAAGAATTAAGCAAAGAAGATAAAATTAAAGAAGCAAAAATCGATTCTCCCGAAGTAAGAAAAAGTATATTTCAACCTCCATTGTCTCATCCGAAATTAGAGACTGAAGAAACTGTCGATCTCAACACAAAGGAGTTTAAATATATATCGTATTTTTTAAAAATAAAAAGAAAAATTCAAATGGTTTGGTCGTACCCAAGAGATTCATACAACCGAGGTGAGGCAGGGAAAGTTCTTGTTATGATGTCTCTCGATAGTACGGGCAAATTAGTTGGCGTTTCGATATTAAAGTCCTCCGGATTCGAACGTCTTGATAAAGAAGCAACATCAGCAATAATAACGGCAGCTCCATATCCACCATTTCCTCAGTCATGGGGAGCGTTGAAAAAATTAAATATTAGGGTTGTATTCGCATATATGCCGAACACATGGAATTTTAGATAATTCTCAATCCTGTTTTCTTAGTTACCTTACCAATTATGTAATATTTCTCTCGTATTGAACGAAAAGATTTTTCTAAAGCAGCTAAATCTTTTTGTTGGACACACAAGACAAGGCCAATGCCCATGTTAAAAATATTGAACATTTCGCTTAAATGAAGCCTAGAAGATGTTTGAATTAAGTCGAACAATTGAGGGATGGGCCAGGAGTTCCTTACTAGTTCAACACCTAAACTTTTAGGAATCATTCTAGGGATATTCCCTACCAAGCCTCCCCCGGTTATATGCGCTATCCCTTTAACTTCAAATTTATTTCTAATTTTATTCAGAACATCGAAATATATTCTTGTCGGCTTCATAATAGAATTAATAAACCGCTTATCTTTCAAGTAATTATTCTTTTTGGCAAAAAACAGTTTTCTTACAAGAGAATATCCATTCGAATGAATCCCGCTGGAAGGAAGCCCAATTAACAAGTCACCGCTTTTAATTTTTCTGTTAGTTATCATTTCGTCCTTCTCGACAACACCCACCGCAAAACCTGCAAGATCGAAATCTTTTCCACGATAAACACCGGGGATTTCGGCAGTCTCACCTCCAATCAATGCACATTCTGATTTAATACATCCCTCAGAAATTCCTTTAATAATTTCGGAATGATATTTGGATTGCAATTTTGATGTCGCTAGATAATCAAGAAAAAAAAGAGGAGTTGCGCCAGTACAGAGCAAATCATTCACGCACATAGCAACCAGGTCAATGCCTAATCCTTTTATTTTGTTTGTTCTAATACCAATTTCGATTTTACTTCCAACTCCATCGGTACAGGCAACCAACAAGGGTTTTTGGTATTTCTTATTATCTATTGAGAAAAGAGCAGCAAAAGATGTAGTAGTGCCAACAACATTTTTATTAAGGGTTTTCTTGATGTAGGGCTGAATACTTTGTACGAATTTATCGCCCTCAGCAATATCAACTCCGGAATCTTTATAAGTAACCTTATCTTTCATTAAGAACTAGTTTACTATACCACCAACAATTCTAATAATCTTCGGAATAAAAGGACCGAGCATTGATATAGTGACCAGTAAAGCAATAAAACCAAAAACGGCTAAAGCAAAGCCGACTGCCCCAGCTGTTCCAAGCTTGTTATCTTTGGAGTCCATTAATGTTTACCTCCTTGGGTTAGTTTTTTAATTAAGTATTTATCCTTCAAGGGAAAGATAGGAAAATATGCGAGGAATTTGGTGACACATAACAAAAACAGGCATAAAAATCCAAATGAAATCAATATGCTTTCTATACCAAAATAAAAATCGTGTTGCATTATTGAAGGATATATTAATACTATTTTCTCAAGGAACAGCCCCAAGAAAGAAATAGATGCAATTGTGACCAATGCTGGCTTAACAATTTTTGTTGTTCTAGGTATTAGTGTTACGAAAGGAACAACAAAAACACATGTAATAGTCACCCAGGATAAAGATTTGTATGGATCTTCAAAGACTCTGGCACCAATAAAACCTGTTTCCTCAGGCATGTTGGCATACCAGATAGGAAGGAATTGGGAATAAAATAAATATAGCCAAAATACGGAAATACCGAACATTAGCTTAGCGGCGTCATAAAATTGGTACTCAGTTATAACGTTTCCTAGTTGAAATCGATTCGTAAGTATTGAGGAAATAATAATTAGTAAGCCAAGAGCGCCC
>PCAG01000061.1 GCA_002730475.1 Spirochaetales bacterium
AAAATTGCAAAAAAGATATACTACCGGAAAAATTTTACCAATTAATAAGAAATATGAATTTTTTATTAATTTTATCTTTTTTTTTCATAGAAGAAATAAGATTAAATATTCGACGTATAAAGATTTTATATGTCTTTTTTAAAGAATTTAGTATTTTTCGTTTTTTTGCTTATTTGTTCGATAATTCTATCATACCATGTAGAGATAAAACTTTCAGGGATTATATATTAAAAAATTCACAAAAATGGGCAAATAAAGAGAATTCTAAAAACACTAATGGAAAAAAAATATTAGTTACAAATATTTTTAATCATGTAGGTTATACAGTTTCTGAATTAGTATTGGGCAAAAATCTTACAGACATACTCAATGCCGAAGGCATAGGCATACTAAATTATTATGATTTAAAAAGAATATTATTATTCAGAAGCTTTGGAATTAAAAAAATAATTTTTTTAAAAAGTTCTAATTTTTTCGTAAGGTTAAGATATTTTGTAAAAGCATATTTTAAAATTAGATCCTGCAAGAATATGGATGAATTTTTAAATTTTAATATTAATGGGGTAGAAATAGGTAAGACTGTTTATGATCATTATATAAGATTTTCAGGGATAGGTACAACAAATGTATTTAACCGTAAGTTTTATACTAATTTGGCAAGAGCATTTTTAGTTTATCATCAAATGGAAAAATATTTTAAAACATATAACTTCATTTCTTCTGTGCAAATGGAAAATCAATTTATACCAGGTGCTATTATGTTTCAATCTGCTTTAAAAAATGGAGCCAATGTGTATACAAGATTTGGAACAAGTAATTCTTTTACTGTTAGAAAGTACACCAATATTAATCAAAAATATAACTCTAGAGATTATTTTCTAAAAGAAGTCTATGAGCTAATTAATATAAATATTAAGAAAAAAGCTGTAGAAATTGGAGGTGATATGATAAACAAAAGATTTGATCATATACTAGGTTACGAATCTGTTTTAGAACGATTTGAACTTCCCAAGTACGCAAAGGGGAAAAAATTTAAAAAAATTGAAAAAAAAGATTTTACTAAAAGAGAATTATGTAAAAGACTCGGTTGGAAAATAAATTATCCGATAGCTGTAATATTTGCGACTGATTTAACAGATGGTGTATTTGCTTCATCTTGGTCAGTATTTCGAGATAGACTGACATGGCTAAGGGAGACTCTTTATGAAATAAAAAAAATAACTGATGTAAATTGGCTAGTTAAACCCCATCCAAACGATGAAATAAATGAAGTGGTCACAAGTACAATTAGTGAATATGAAAACATTTGTTCAAATCTTGATCATGTAAAAATATTTCCAGAAGATGTAAGCAGAAGATCTATAATAAAATTTATTGATGCTGCCCTTACTCTAAATGGTAGTGCGGCTTCTGAATATCCATGTTTTGGTATACCAACAATTGTTCCTTGTGAGTCAGCAGGTTCGGGATATGGCTTTACGGTTGAATCTAAGTCTAAAGATGAATTTTTTTATAAATTAAGAAACATAAGAGAATTAAAAAAATTAAACATTCAACAAATCGAACTTGCTAAAATATATATTTTTATTTACATGAAACTTGCGCGCATAACCTCTAATTTAATTGTACCTTATGGTTTTGATCATGTGGATGAAAAAGATTATTGGACTAAAATGGTTAGGTTGTTAGACAAATATAATTATAAGGATGATTTGTTAATAAAAATGATGAAAATTCAAGAATCAAATAATGATACACATACAATAGATTATGACATGATTATGAATAAAAATTTGGATACTGCAATAAATGAAATAAATAGAATTTAAATATAAAATATAAAGAAGTTTTATAAGTAAACTGAATTTTTATTATAGAGTCTTGATATTTAAAGTTGATGAATAAAAAAAAAATAAACAATAAATTAAAAAGACATCCTAAAATTGTAAAAAATATATATTTTCTGAGAGACAAGAAAATTATTTCTAGAAACTATTCTAGATTTAAAAAAAAATATAATATTCATAGCTTGATAGCATTTCATCCTTTCGATTTTAAACAAATAAAAAAAAATATGAAAAAATTAACACATTTCAATATACAATATACAGATCATAGGTCAGGAAAAAATTATATTTTAGTTAAAATAAAAAAGGCTGGATATTTTAATAATAATATATTTAAACCATCTATTTACTGTATGAGAAAATTTTTTTTGACAAAATGTATTTCTGTAACAAACAATATAAATTGCAAAAATTTAAGACCTAAGAATTTTAAAAACAGCATTACTAATATAAAAAATGTTTATACTTTAAAAAAAGCTATTATTAGAAGATATAAAAAAAGCTTAGCACATTTGTCTGATCTTGAAAAATTATCCATGGGTGTTGCAATTACTGAACTAAAAATCATCAAGATACTTTAGCTTTTATTGTGTTTTTTGACAATCTACCACAAATCCTGATGATATAAAATTTCCTCTCCAATCGTTTGGATTTTCAATTTTGAAAGATTCTTTTCTAAAATTTATTTTGTCTATGCTTTCAAAAACTGGTGGCATAGCATGAAAATGGTAGAAATAAATTCCATTTAATTTTAATCCTACTTTATCCAAAGCTTCTTTTTGAATAGTCAGAGGATTATGGGTAGTCGAATAAATATTATGATCATCAATATTTTTTAATTTAATTTTCTTTCTATTCGAATAACCTGAAAATAACTTCAAATATTTTTTTCTAATGGATGAATTAAATTTATCAATCTCATATAAATTTGAAAAAAATCTTATCGAATAATCGTTCAATGTAGCAATATCAAATAAACGATTTCTTAATGAAAAAATTAAATGACCGTTTTTTTTTAGTTTATTTTTTTGATTTTTTAAGGTTTTTATAAATTTTCTAGAGTAATAAAATGCTCCCATGCCCAAAATACAATCAACAGAATTATTTTTAATATGTGTAGGATTTTCAAAATCTCCAATTCTAATTAAATCCCGATCCAATCCATTATTTTCCAAATTTATTTTAGCCTCATCCACCATGTTGGGTGCTTTGTCATATCCTTTTATGTCAAAACCAAGTTTTTTTATTTTTATAAGTGGTAGACCTGCTCCGCAACCGGAATCTATAATTTTTTTTGGTTTAATCTTTTTTATTAAAGATATAAAAATATTTAACCTTACTACATCCTGCGGATAAGTATCTTTAAAATTAAATTTTTTATAGAGGTTTGAATAATATTGAGTATTAATTTTTCTATTAAAAAACTTGTGAGATATAGTTTTCATATCTAGTCGATTAATTTCATTTTAATTAGAATGTTGTATATTTTTAAAGCTTTACTGTAGTTTAACCTTATTAACTTTGAAATTCTTTGTAAATCATTTTTTCCATCAGCATATTGTAAAAAGTCCAATAGTTTGGGTGTGATACTATTTCTGTGAGTAGAGCCAAAATTTGAATATCTTTTCCATTTATTTAATCGAGGTTCGCATAAAATATTATTTGTTGGTATGATTTTTTTTAAAATTATATTAATAGCTGTCTTAGCAACATTATAACCACCCTTTATTCCTTTTTCTGTAACTAAATTAAAATCATCAAGCGAAGTATGATATTCAGGATATTTTTCATACATGGTTCTAAATATTGATGCTATTGGTAAATCAATACCTGGTGAATTATATTGCCTTTCATCAGAACCTCTCTCTAAAAATGGATATTTTATAAATTTAATTTTTAATTTTTTAAATGCCTCAAGTAATGCGTAATCCGAAGCTGTGTTTTCATATTTCGTTAGCATGCATGAATATTGTCTTTCGTCACCAATACAACTTAAGTTGAAACCTCCAATAATATTTTTTTTTAAATATTTTAAGTTTTTACTTAAGTAGGTTATTGAGCCAATGGTCTCAGGTATAAAAATAAATCTTATCGTTTTTTCTAAATTTTTATAGTTTTGAAAATATTTAATTAGACATAGTGAAACCATTGGTCCAGATAATTCATTATTTGCCATTGATGGGTGACAAATATAAGTTGAAATTAATATTTCTTTTTTTGATTTTCCAGGTATTACAATTTCACCATAGGTTAAACTACCATTTTTTTTAAAGCTTGACTTGATAATTACTTTAAAATTGTCATTATTATTATATTTTTTTTTCATATAATTTTTTTCATAATGACTAATGCAAAAACCCCAATGTTTTTTATAGTATGACGTTATATACGGAATAGCATTTGGTAGATTGGGTAATGAATAAATATGTTTAAACAATTTTCTTTTTTTAAATACTTTATTAACTGGAATAGAATAACTAACCAAATGTAGATTGTTTTTATTAAAATCTATTATTTTTTTGTTATCTTTATCTAATACAAAGGCATCTTTAATATTCCACTCAGGTGGAACAATCCAATTAAAAACTTTAGTTCTAGAGGGAATTTCATAAATTTTTAATTTGGGAAAATAATTTTTAATAATTTTTAAGGTTTTTCTTACACCATCTCCTGTTATACTTCTGCAAATTGGATAAAGTTCATTTTTACCCAAATTATATATTTTTTTAATATGCATATATATTTTTTGAAAATTTTTTTAAAGACCAACACATAAAAAAATCTTATTGCAAATATTCTTCATTCATTTTTCTATTTCTAATTTTTTTAGCTGGGATTCCAAAATAAAGAGAATTGTTTTTGCAATTTTTTGTAACCATTGATTGACATCCAATAACGGTATTGTCACCAACTTTAACCATATGTTTTACAGTAGAACTTATTCCAAGATAACTACACTCGCCTAATAAAACATTTCCACCAGTAGTTACGTTTGGACCACAGCTAGAAAAGTTTTTGAAAATATTGTCATGGTCAATCGATGAACTAGTATTTATTAAACAATGTTTGCCGATAATACATCCGGTGTTGATTACTGCACCAGATATTATAACTGTACCTTTGCCTATTTTAACATTGCCATTTATAATGCAATTTTTTGAGATTATTTTTTCCCAGTTAAAATTTTTTAATATTTTTTCAACTTTATTTGTAATTTTTTTCCTTATAAAATTGGATCCAATGGCAATTACACCATGAGTATTTTTATCTACAACACTTTTCAATTTACTAATATTGCATATTACTTTGAATGTTTTGTTGCCAAATTTTCCAACTACCGTTCCCTTTTTTAATTTTTCGTCAACAAATCCAATAACTTTATAATTTTTTATTCGTAAAATTTCCGATAAGACAACTTTAGAATGAGATCCGCTTCCAAATATTAATATTTTTTTCATTATCCAATTTAAATTGAATTTATCAATTTCCAACTATTGCCATGTTGTTTCCAAATTTCACTATTTCTATGCTTATTAACGATTTCCTCAAAATCAAATTCGCTTATATCTAAATATTCTAAAGCTTCTTTGAAATGATCTTTGTGGGAATACTCGTCATCATATTTTCGTGCTAGACTTATTGCTGTTTCTCTATCCATTTGTCCATTTTGTATTTGTCTGCTTGCATCCCGCGAAGCTCTTCCAAATCCAAACTTTATATACATCATATAATATTCAAGATTATCAATTTTATCATCTAAACTATCGAAATTAGTAAAAGTGCCAACTGTTCTTCCGTTCGGACTTGTCATAAAATTGGGCAATATTTTTTTTACATATTTGAAATTTTCTAAAATGCTCCATCTAAAAAAATAACTGAAATAAAATGCTTTAACATTATTTTTTTTAATTTCTTCAGAATTTGGATAGATATATGGAGCAAGATCTTGAATTGAAATACTTTCACTAACCCAATTTTCAGGATAATCCCCTATTTGATGTTCTATAACTTCTCTAATATTTCTAGTTCTGTGACTTTCTTCAGATAATATCAGGCCACCATATTCAGCTTCCCCATGTTCTGCAAACATCACATATGGTATTTTCATTTTTACAGCCATCTGCAAAGGTGCTGCATTTACGCCTGCTCCAAACGCTATTTTTGGACAACCTCTTTCTATAAAAAACCTCTTTGCAAGTTCTTTTGCTACTTTTTGATTGGGCCTGATAAATATGCTGTCGAAACCTTTTTTTAATAGTTCTTCCCTATTATGAATTCCACATTCGTTTAATATTACTGGTGAAAATGTAACTAAAAGAGGGTTAAGACCAAATTCAAATTTTAGTTTTAAAGCGATTGAAGTAGAATCTTTTCCTCCAGACCAAGGAACGATACAATCATAATCCTTATTGAAATAAGCATCCCTGTTTTTAATATCACTAACTAATTTTATGAATTCTTCTTTACGATTGCTCCAATCAATTTTTTTTTTATTTTCACTATTTGTACAGGCATTACAAATATTTTGGGCATTAAAGACAATTCTTGGTCTTGAATTTGGTGTAATACATTTGGTGCAAAACAAAATCATAAACAAAATTATTCTCTGACTAAAATTTGTTTATTTTTTAAATAATTCTTGGCAGATTTCAAGCTTTCATTCGTAAAATGATAAATATTCTGAGTACAGGCGCCCGAGGTATTTGTAATTTTAAATAATTGATAAATGTGTTCCCAGTTACCTGCTCCTCCAAGTGCTAAAGTGGGACAGTCAAATTTGTTTGTTATAGATAAAATTAAATTTAAATCATATCCAAGTAAACTACCATCATTATCGATGTTATTAATTAATAATTCACCACATCCATTTTGTGTGGCAATATCAGCCCATTCAATGGGAGAATATTTTGTATCTAAGGATCCATTGTTTACCATGACGGTATGCTTTCCCTTCGAATTGATTTTACAGTCAATAGAATGAATAATAGCCTGGCTACCATAATTTTTTGAAATTTTATTTATTAACCCTGGATTATTATAAGTTGATGAATTTAGTACAACTTTATCAGCACCAGTTTTAAATAACATATTAACATCTTCTATTGATTTTATGCCTCCTCCAACGGAAAGTGGAACAAAACAATTATTAGAAAAAAATTTTATGATGTCTAAAAAACTTTCACTTAATTTCTTTTTTCTGGAAACATCCAGCAATATAATTTCATCAGCGGTCCAAAAATCAATAAAATTTTTTGTATATCTATAATCTGGAAGAAATTTTTTTGTTCTAAATAAAATTCCATCATTAAATGTCAAACTTATTATTAGTCTTTTTTTTAACAATCAGCACCTTTCTGCAAAATTTTTAATTATTTGTAATCCGTTATATTGGCTTTTCTCAGGATGAAATTGCACACCAAAAGTTTTATTTTTGTTAATTGATGAAGGAAAATTTAATTCATAATTTGTAAATGATATTACTTCTTTTTTATTATAATTTTTCAAAAAATACGAATGTATAAAATAAAAATCAGAATTATTTTTTATATTATAAAATAAATTATTTTTCTGATTTAGGGAACATTCATTCCATCCTACATGAGGTACTTTCATAGTAGTGTCAATCCTATTAAACTCGCCCTCTATTAAATCAAGACCCTTATGATAACCGTGTTCATTGCTTTTTGTAAATAAAATTTGAAAACCTAAACAAATACCTAAAATAGGAACATTATTTTTCGCTTTATTTATAATCAACTTATCAATTTCTTTTTCTCTTAATCTTTTCATAAAGCCCCCAAATGCACCAACCCCGGGTATTACTATTTTGCTATTGTTTTGAAAATCATTTAATGTTTTGCATAATTTATATGAAATTTTTAACTTCTCAAAAGCAGAACACAATGACGCTATATTTCCAATTCCAATATCTACAATGTTTATATTGCTCATGATGCCCAAATTAGTTTAAAAGATTTAGCAATTAATATTGAAAAAAGAATTTTTTCTTCACGTATGTTCAAGTAATGGACACAATATACATTAAAAACCATTTAATCAAGTTTCAGTTTTTTTATTAATTACTATAGATTATAGAATGAAAATTTCTTTTGAATAGCATTTTGGATAAAATGTAATATGAAAAAACAGTTTAATGTAAACCAATCACTTTCAAAAAAAATTATTGAAGCTATACGTATTAGTTTAAATTTTCCAAAGAAGAAAGTATATCTTCATGAGCCTAAATTTATTGGAAATGAATTGTCTTATTTGAAAGAATGCATAGATACCACATTTGTTTCATCGATAGGTGAATTTGTAAATCGTTTCGAAAAGAATTTAAAAAATTATACTGGTTCAAAATTTGTTGTTGCAGTAGTTAACGGAACTGCCGCACTTCATATTGCAATGAAACTTGTAGGAGTATGTAGGGGAGATGAAGTTTTGTTACCAGCGCTCAATTTTATTG